>CAZYWR010000739.1:0-10389 GCA_964651185.1 uncultured Polyangiales bacterium | reverse complement strand
AAGAAAGAGCCCGACAAGGTCGCCGACGCGCTGATCTATCACGGCGACGTACGGCGCATGTTGCTGACCATGAAGGCCGTGGCCGAAGGCGGCCGCGCGATGCTCTATCACGCCGGCAAGTTCGCCGATTTCATGACGGCGGCGGTCGTCCAGGGCAACGAGAAGGAGCGCGAGTACTGGGACGACAAGCTCGGCTTCTTCACGCCCATTTTGAAAGGCTTCTTGACGGAGCTCGGCAACGAGTGCGCGAACCTCGGCATGCAGGTGTTCGGCGGCCACGGTTACATCAAAGAGCACGGCATGGAGCAGATCGTGCGCGACACGCGCATCGCGACGCTCTACGAGGGCACCACGGGCATTCAGGCGCTCGACTTGCTCGGTCGCAAGGTGCTGCTCTTGACCAAGGGCAAGGCCGTGCAGGAGTTCACCGGCACGATCTTGAAGTTCTGTGCGCAGCAGGCGCGCAACAAGCGCATGCTGCCGTTCGTCTGGCAACTCAGCAAGTACGCGGCGCAGTGGAACTACCTGACGGTGCGCATCATGCTGAGCGCGGCGCGCGATCGCGATCTCGTCAGCGCTGCGGCCGTCGACTTCTTGATGTTCTCCGGCTACGTGACGATGGCGTACTTCTGGGCGCTCATGGCGGCCAAGAGCTTCGAGAAGCTCGAACGCGGCGACGGGGTGGAGTCGTCCGATTTCTATCGCGCCAAGGTCCAGACCGCGGAGTTCTACTTCGATCGGCTCTTGCCGCGCGCCCAGGCGCACGCCGACGCCGCCCTCGCGCCGACCCGCACCGTCATGCAGCTGCCGATCGAGCTCGTCACCTTCTCGTAAGCGCTCCGTCACGGCGCGGTTGCAACGCGCCCGCCGCGCTCTGCGGCGCTCGGTATTGCGCCATGACCGATCCGCGGACGCCTTCTGTGGGGCGCCTCTACCCGGCGCGGCGACGGTTCTGCGCCGTTGTGGCATCGCGCCGCACGCTTTTCGTGCCACCAGCTTGGGATTGGACGAAAAACCTAGTCTCTTAGAGGCGCGGAGCGTTGGCGCGGCACATGCAAGCAACTCGGCGGCTCCGAACGAGCGAGGTGTTTGCGTGAGTGATGGACTGCATATTCGCTGGCGTGAGACTGCCCCCGACCGGGGCCTGCTCGCGTTCGCCCTGTCCGAGATCGACACACTGCACAGCGCGTGGCCCGAGACGCTCGATTGCAACATCGTGATCGAGCGTGCGGGCCGCGCCTCGGCGCGTGGCGCGGCGAGCGATGGCTTCTACGCCCACGTGGCGTTGGAGCGCGGCCGCCGCGAGCCGTGCCTGCGCGCCACGGGGCTACACGACAATGCGTACAGCGCGCTGCGCAGTGCGTTCGACGACCTGCGTGACAGCCTGCGCGCCCATGTTGCGGGCTCGTTCGCGGGAGATCAGGCGGCCTGACGCGTCCAACGACGGCTCAGCTGCCGGCTTGGCCGAGCGCCTTGTCGATTTGCTGCGAGAGCGCGTCGAAGTTGGTCGGGTCGGAGACGCGGGCACCGTTGAGGAACATGGTCGGGGTCCCCTGTACCGCGACCTCTTCGCCCATCTTCTGCTCCGCGTCGACGGTGGCGGCGTTCTCCTTGGAGTCGAGCGACTTCTTGAACGTCGCGAGATTGAGGCCCACGTCCTTGGCGTAGCCCTCGAGCGACGCGCGATCGAGCTTCTGCTGGTTCGCGAAGAGCTTATCGTGGAACTCCCAGAACTTGCCCTGGGAGTGCGCGGCCAGCGCCGCCTCCGCCGCAGTGTGCGCGTTCTTGTGGAACGAGAGCGGGAACTGCCGGAATACGAAGCGCACCTTGTCGCCGTACTTCTCTTTCACCTTCTGCGTGACGTTGGCCGCGCGTGAGCAGAACGGACACTCGAAGTCCGAGAACTCGACGATCGTGACCTTGGCGTCCGCCGGCCCGAACGCAGGCGCGGAGCCCTGCGCGATGAGCGCCGCCTTCTCGGGCGCGAGCGGCTTCATGCGCTCTTCTTGCTTCTTGAGATCGCCGAGGACCTCGGCGTAGTGCTGCATCATCAGCGCGCAGCGATCGGGCGTGAAGTTCTTGGTCTGGGTCTTGACCATTTCGCAGCTCGACGTCTCCTGCCCGATGTCGGCGCACAGCTTCGTCGAGAGCTCCTCGCACTTCTTCTTTTGCTCGCCGAGCTTCTTCAGCGTGAAATCGATCTGCGCGAGCGCGGTCGCACACGCCTCGGGCGCGATCAGCTCGCTCACGCTCTTCAGGTTCGTGCAGCTCGTCGATGCTTCGCCGCTCTCTTTGCAGACGCGCTGCGCGTAGTCAGCGCATGCAGTCGGACTGGCCGCCGCCTTGGCTTTGTCGCGCTGCTTGCCTTGACTGCAGCCGTTCAAGGGGGAAGCGAGCGTGAGCACTGCGAGGGCTACCTGCGCCTTGATATAGAGGTGTTTCACGAGTCATCCTTTGCAGTTGTCGAAGCGGGCGCCGGTGCCCGCGAGCCTTGATGAGGCGCAGTGAGGCTGCGCTCGTCGCGCTGGGGGGCGAAAATGATACGCGCGGTTCATGCGCGTGCCCAGCCTTTCGTTTTTTCGCTAACAGTTCGGCACTTCATGACACGGCGGCCCCGCCTCGGGGAGCCGCAGAGGAGCGATCGAACACTCCGTCCTCGCTGGCACGCGGGCGACGTGGGCCCGAGCCCGCCTGCGCGCGATCGGCGGCTTTTCCGGCCGATCCAGTACCTCACGCGACACCGCCGGAACCGCCGGTCGTTTCGCCGGCGACACGCGCGTCGCCGGTGCTTGGCTCCGCTAGGGGCCACGCGTACGCTTGTTCGGTGGGAAAGCGCGAGCCGCGCGGTCGAGGCGCATTTTGACGTCGTCGGGAGGACACTTCGACAAGTCGCAAGCGGTGCTGCGCGCGGTGCTCGAGAGCCCGCCGGGCATTGTCATCTTCGCCCTGGATCGCAACTACCAGTACCTGGCGTTCAACGAGAACCACGCGCGCACGATCAAATCGATTTGGGGCGAGACCGTCGCGCCCGGCGTCAACATGCTCGACTTGATCAAGCGCGAGGACGACCGCGAGAAGGCGCGCCGGAACTTCGATCGCGCGCTGGCGGGCGAGAGCTTCACCTTGCACGAGGCGTATGGCGACGAGCAGCTCGAGCGCCGCTTCTATGAAGACGCTTACAGTCCGATCCGCGACGAGCAAGGTCAGGTGATAGGCCTGACGGTTTACCTCACGGACATCACCGAGAAGCGCAAAGCCGAGCTCGAGCTGGAGAAGTACCAGAGCCGCCTCGAAGAGCTGGTGAAGCAGCGGACGGCCGAGCTCGAAGCGGCGCACGCGCAGCTCCTGCACGTGCAGAAGCTCGAGAGCCTGGGCGTGCTCGCCGGCGGCATCGCACACGACTTCAACAACCTGTTGGCCGTCATCCTCGGCCACACGGAGCTGGCGATCGGGCTCACGCCGGCGGACGGCGCGTCTCGATCGCACCTCTCGATCGTGCGCCAGACCGCGCTCGAGGCGCGGCTCTTGACGACGCAGCTGCTCGGCTACTCCGGCAAGGGCAAGTTCGTCGTCCAAGTGATCGACGTGAACGAGCTCATCGACGGCATGGTGCCGCTCTTGCGCGCGTCGATCAGCCGCGCCATCACCTTGAGCTTCGCGCTCGATCCGCTGGCGCAAGTGGTCGAGGCGGACGTCACGCAGGTGCGGCAGGTGCTGATGAACTTGGTGACGAACGCGGCCGAGGCGATCGGAGACGGCGTCGGGTCGGTCACCATTCGCACCCGCACCATCGCGGTCGATCCTGGGTTCTTCGTGCGCACGCGCGCCCGTCCGGTGGTCGCGCCGGGCATGTACGTCTGCTTGGAGGTCGAGGACACCGGCTCGGGAATGGACGAGCGGGTGCAGAGCAAGTTGTTCGACCCCTTCTTCACCACCAAGTTCTCGGGCCGCGGCCTCGGGCTCGCGGCCGTGCTCGGCATCGTGACGGGCCATCGCGGCAGCATCGCGGTGCGCTCCGCGTTCGGTCAAGGCAGCACGTTTCAGGTCCTACTTCCCACGGCAGAGACCGCGCGCGCCGCCATCGCGCGCAAGCAGGAGGAGGACCCGGCCGTGCCTTCGCGAACGGCGACTTTGCTCGTCATCGACGACGAAGAGGGCGTGCGCGCAATGATGAGTTTGGTGCTGGAGTCGCTCGGCCATCGCGTGCTCGTCGCGGCGAGCGGCCGCGAGGGCTGCGCGCTCTACGAGCGGCACCGCGCGCAGATCGACCTGGTCGTGCTCGACCTCACTATGCCAGAGATGAATGGAGAGCAGACCTTACGCAAACTGCAAGCGATCGAGCGCGACGTGCGCGTGCTCGTGATGACCGGCTATGCCGAAGACGACGTACGCGAGCGCTTTCAGCGCGAGGACCTCGCGGGCTTCCTGGCCAAGCCGTTCATCCGCAGCGAGCTCGTGTGCGCCATCCACGCCGCGCTCGCCCCGGAGCGCGTTCGCGCGAGCTGAAGCCTTCCCGTGCGTGGCGAGGCTGGGTGCCGCGTCGCTTGCTGTGTCCGACGAGGTCCCGCTAGGCTTGGTCGAATGGGTGCATCGACGAGGCCAGCGAACGGGATGATCTCCTCGCGAGTGGTGGTTCGCGTGGTCGACTTCGCGGCTGCGCGCGGCCACGACCCAGAGCAGCTTTGTCGCAGTGCCGGCGTGGCCCTGAGTGCGCTGCGCGACGCGAATGCGCGGCTGCCTTTCGCGCTCGCGGAGCGCGTCGGGATGCGCGCGGCCGAGCTATGCAACGATCCCAACCTCGGTCTGCACCTCGCGGAGGACGTCCGCGATCCGCGCGTATTCGACGCGGGCATACTGCTGATGATGGCGAGTCCGACGCTCGGCGCGAGCTTCGAGCGCATGGAGCGCTTTCAACGCTTCTGGGCAGACGGCCCGCGCTTCGCACGCCTGCCGACCGCCGGTGGCGTCTGCTTGCGCCATATCCATCAGCCCGCGCTGGGCGAGTATCAGCGCCAGAGCGACGAGTGCGCCATGGCCGAGTTCGTGCTCGGGGCGCGGGTGTTGACGGAACGAGAGATCTCGCCGCGCGTGGTTCGTTTCCGGCACGCCGCGCCCGCCGACACGCGCGAGCACCGAGCGCTCTTTGGCTGCCCGATCGAGTTCGGCGCAGAGTTCGCGGAGGTCGAGTTCGATAGCGAGACGCTCGCGCTGCCTCTGCCGCACGCGAGCGAACGCTATCGCTCGATCTTTCAACAGCAGGTCGAACGCGCGCTCGCGCGCTTGCCGACCCCGAGCGGGCTCGCGGCAGCCGTACGCGCCGCCGCGCGCGCAGCGCTCTCGAACGGTGGTGGCTCGCTCGAGGACGCCGCGCGCGCAGTCGGGATCAGCGCGCGCACCCTGCAGCGCAGGCTCCGAGAAGAGGGCACCTCGTTCGCCGCGCTGATCGAGACCTTGCGGCGCGAACTGGCCGAAGCCTATCTGAACGAGAAGATGCCGGTGCCGCAGATCGCTTGGCTCCTCGGCTACGCGGAACCGAGCGCGTTTTACCACGCCTTCAAGCGCTGGACGGGGACCACGCCCGAGCAGGTGCGGGCCGCGCGCCAGTCGTCAGGAAGCTAAGCTCTGGGGCGGCGCATCCTCGCACTCGATTGTCGTCTGCTCGCACTGCCGGACGTCGGAACGTTCGCGCATTCTCAGCGCGCCGGCGTTTGAATAGCGATCCACAGACCATCGATGATCGTGCCGCCCGCATGGACACGGGCGGCCGGACGAAATGAGCAGCTCCATTTGACACACTGGACGTTAGTAAGGCGCACGCTCACGCGTAGCCCCTTCCGCACGACATGGACGCTGCTCGGCGTCGCGATCGCGGTGATCGCGTTCGTCGCGCTGCGGACTGTCCTCGATGCTTGGAGCGCCGGCGCCGAATACGCGGCCAAAGATCGACTGTCTACGCGGCACAAGGTGTCGTACGGGTTGCCCTTACCGAAGCGCTACGTCGACGACATTGCCGCGCGCGTGCGAGGCGTCAAGAAGGTGACCTACTGCGACTGGTTCGGCGGCCGCTGGGCGAAAGCGCCGAGCTTGTTCTTTGCGAACCTCGCGTGCGCGGTCGACGCGTTCGAGGTGTACCCCGAGCTAGCCGTCGACGCGCACGCGCTGGCCGAATGGAAGCGAGACAAGCAGGGCGCGATCATCGGCGATGTGCTCGCGAAGCAGCTCGGCGTCCGCGTCGGCGACCGCATGACGCTGCTCGGATCGTTCTATCCGGGAGACTGGGAGCTCCACATCGTCGGCCTCTACACCGCGCGCGCACGGTCCGCGGTGGATCGCTCCACGCTGTTCTTTCGCTGGGACTACAAGAACGAGCGCGTGCCCGAGCGCCAGCGCGACCTGGTCGGCTGGATCTTCACGCGTCTCGACGACGCCGCGGCGAGCGGGCGGGTGAGCCGCGCGATCGACGCGCTGTTTGCGGAACGCGACGTGCGTACGACGACCGCGAGCGAGCAGGCCGCCAACCACGCGCTGCTGGGCGGGGTCAGCGCGGTCCTCGCAGCGCTGGACCTGGTGTCGATCATCGTACTGACCATCATGATGTTGGTCCTCGGCAACACCATGGCCATGGGCGTACGCGAGCGGACCAGCGAGTACGGCATCCTCGTGGCGTTCGGCTTCCGCGCGTGGCACGTCCGCGGGCTCATCATGGCGGAGGCGATCAGCCTTTCCATGATCGGCGGCGTCCTCGGCCTCGCCTTGGCGTATCCGCTGGTTCGATGCGTGCTCGGCAAGTGGCTCGAGATCAACATGGGTAAGTTCTTCCCGGCCGTCCATATCGCGCCGCGGACGCTGCTCGCCGGCGCGGCCCTGCCGCTTCTGCTCGGAGCGCTCACAGGTTGGCTTTCGGCGCTGCGGCTCCGTCGCGTTTCGGTGATCGATACGTTGCGGAGGTCAGGATGATCCCTCTCAGGTACAACGTACGTAGCCTGCTCGTCCGCAAACGGACCACGGCCGCTGCCGCGTTGGGACTCGGGCTCGTCGTGTTCGCGTTCGTCGCGGCGATGATGATGGCGAACGGCGTTCGTCAGGCCGCGCGTCGCAGGGCAAACCGCGATCATGCGATCGTCTTACGCCGAGGTGCGGCGACCGAGCTCGAGAGCACGTTCGACGCGTCCCAGATCACAAAGATCGCCGCCGCTCCGTCCGTGGCACGCGGCGTGGACGGTGTGCCCCTCGTCATCGGCGAGCTGATCGTCTTGATTGTGCTCGAGCGCCCGAGCGGAGGTGCCACCAACGTGCAGATGCGCGGCGTCTCCGAGCGCGCGCGATCGTTTCGTCCCGGCTTGCGCATCATTGCCGGGCGAGCTCCGCGAGCGGGCAGCGACGAAGCCATGGTGGGCAGCGCGATCCGCGGACGCTTCCGAGGCCTCGAGCTCGGGCAGCGCCTCGATCTGCAGAGGGACCGTCCCGTCGAGATCGTGGGCGTGTTCGACGACGCGGGTTCGCCGTACGCATCCGAAGTCTGGGCTGACGCCGATCTGGTGCGCACGCTGTTCGGCCAGCCCCGCATCGTCTCGAGCGCGCGCGTACGATTGACGCCCGGCGGATTCGACGGCTTTCGCCGCGCGCTCGAGCGCGATCCACAGCTGACCGTCGCAGCCTTTCAGGAGGACGAGTACAGCGAGCGTCAGACGCAGGGGACCGCGATGTTGTTGACGGCGCTGGGCGCCTCCATCGCGCTGCTGCTGTCGATCGGCGCGATCATCGGCGCCATGATCACGATGCACGCGGTGATCGCGGAGCGGCGACGAGAAATCGGGACGCTGCGAGCGTTGGGCTTCACGCGTGTCCAGGTGTTGCTCGCGTTTTTGTTGGAGTCGATGCTGTTGGCCCTGACCGGCGGCGTCATCGGCTCGGCCGCGGCGCTGGCGACGAGCGGCCTGCGGATCTCGATGCTGAACACCTTCACGTGGTCGGAGCTGTCGTTCGCGGCCGAACCTTCGCCGCAGATCGTCTTGACGGCCGTATTGTTCGTGTTGTTGATGGGAGCCGTCGGCGGCCTGCTGCCAGCGATCCAGGCGACGAGAATCGATCCAGCTCGAACGATGCGCGGCGGATGAGCCACAAGGGGGGAGCGCACCGAAGAACATGTACCGGCGGGCAGCTCGTCGCGCGAGCGCGCTGACTCGCAGGTGCGCGCGCATGTGGTAGAGCGACGCGCGTGGCAGTCCTGTTGTGGGATCATGACGGAGTCCTGGTCGACACCGAGGGCCTGTACTTTCAGGCTACGCGCGAGGTGCTGGCCGAGATCGGGGTCACGCTCGATGCGGCGCGCTACCGGCAGCTCTTTCTCGTCGAAGGCACCGGAGCGTGGCATCTGGCGGCGTCCCGCGGCTACGGCGAGCGCGAGCTCTCGCTCCTCAAAGAGCGCCGCAATGCTCGTTACGCCGAGCTGCTGGCGTCTACGGACGTGATGATTCCAGGCGCGCTGGCGATGATCGCGGAGCTCGCCGCCCGCCACCGCATGGCGATCGTGACCAGCAGCCGGCGCGAGCACTTCGACACCATCCACGCGCGGACGGGATTGCCGCGCCACTTCGAGCTGGTGCTCGCGCGCGAAGACTACGCGCGCTCGAAGCCGGACCCGGAGCCGTATCGCACGGCGATCGCGCGCTTGGGCGTCGCGCCGAGTGTTTGCATGGTGATCGAGGACTCGGAGCGCGGTCTGCGCGCAGCCAAAGCGGCAGGCCTGACGTGCTGGGTGATCCCTTCCGCGCTCACCGCTCGGTCCGACTTCGCACAGGCGGATCGGCGCTTCGAGGATCTCGCGACCCTGCACGCCGCGCTGCGCGAAGTCGGCTAGCGAGACGGCGCGTCGGAGGCGCGCGTGCGCGGGGCTCGATCGGCCCGGCGCAGTTGGTCGCGCTCGATGGTGGCGCGGATCAAGGCCTTGAAGAGGACGTTGCGCTGTACGTTGCCGAGCGTCGTCTTGAGATCTTCATAGACGGTTGGATCCTTGATCAGTGCGCCTAGCGTACCTCGACCTTGATCGATCTCCTGCACGATGCGATTCAGGGTGCTCGAGAGCTGCTCCAGGTCCGCCATCACGTGGGTCTCGCCGTCCGCGTAGATCAAGCCATGAGCGAGACCGTCGCCGACCCGTATCTCGCGTACGACCTCCGCGATCTCGCGCGCCGCCGAGGCGAACTCGCCGGCCGCGTCCGCCGCGGCCGGACCGTATAAGAGTTGGTGCATGCCGCCGTCGCCTTGTTCGACCTCGGCGAGCACACGGTCGACGCGCAGCACAGCGGTGTCCGCGCGCTGCGCGACCGAGTAAGCGCGCGCCAGCGTCTGATCGAGCTCGTGCGCGTAGCGCGGATCATATATCAGCTGATGCAACGTGCCCTGACCGGAAGCCACCTCGCTCAGGATCGCGGCGAGCGAAGAGGTGATTCGCTTGACATCGTCCTGCGTGCGGCTCTGGTCGAGCTCGCCCACGATGGAGCGCACGTCGCCGACCACCTTATTCATCGAAGTGATGGTCTCGCTGAGCGTGCTCGCGAGCGCTTCGAAGCTCGTCGTCGGACCGGCTTCGAGGGTCGCACCGTCGTAGAGCGGAGGGGCCGCCGGGTCGCCGAGGCTGATGTTGATGATCTTGTCGCCGAGCAGACCGTTCGAGTCGATGAACGCGCGCGAGTCGGCGCGGATGCGCGACATATAGGCGCTGCGTACGACCAGACGCAGACGCGCGCGCTTGTTCCTCAGGTCGTCCGGAAACGAGATCGCCTCGACGCTGCCGATCTCCAATCCGGCCAACCGTACCGGCGCGCCGACGGCCAGGCCATTGACCTCGGAGAAACTCACGAACAACGTATCCGTGCGCGAAAAGAGCGCGCTCTTCTTGCCGAGGAGCACCACGGCCACCGCGAACACCACGAGGCCTATCAACACGAACAGCCCGGCGCGTACCTGCTCCGCTTCGCCGCGTGTCATAGAGCCCCTCTCGCCGCGGCCGCATCGAACGGCATAGCGGACAAAAACTCACGTACGGCTGGGACCGCGCTGGCGGCGAACGCGTCGCGCGGCGCGACCGCGACGATCTTGCGCTCGGCCAGCATCGCGAGGCGATCGCTGAGCATGAAGGCGCTCGCCAGGTCGTGGGTGACGACCACGGAGGTGATATGCAAGCCGCTGCGCAGGCTCAGGATGAGCTCGTTGATGCGCCGCACGTTGATCGGGTCGAGCCCCGTCGTGGGCTCGTCGTAGAGCAGAATTTCGGGCGTGTCTGCGACCGCCCGGGCGAGTGCGATCCGCTTCTTCATGCCGCCGCTGAGCTCGGCCGGCATGAGCGCCTCGGTCCCGGGGAGACCGACCATCGCGAGCACCTCGGCG
>CAZYWR010000738.1:0-9116 GCA_964651185.1 uncultured Polyangiales bacterium | reverse complement strand
CGGTGTGCACGACGTAGCCGGCAGCGTCGCCGAGGCGCTCGGCGCCGATAAGCTCGTGTGCTTGACCGAAGGCAGCGGCGTGTTCGACCGCGAGGGCAAGCTGGTGCGCGAGATCTCGCCGGCGAGCGTGGATGCGTTGCTGGCCGACGATCCCGCGCTGCTCCTCGACGTGCGACGCTGGCTGCTCGCCTCGGCCCGCGCTTGTTTGGGCGGCGTGCGGCGGGCGCACCTGCTGGCGCGCACTGTGGACGGCGCGCTGCTGCAGGAGCTGTACACGCGCGACGGTATCGGCACGCTGGTCGCGCTCGAGGCGTTCGAAGGAATGCGTGCCGCAAGCACCCGCGATCTCCCCGGCATCGTGGCGCTCATCCGTCCGCTCGAACAGCGCGGCGTGCTGGTGCCGCGCTCGCGCGAGCGCCTCGAGATCGAGCTCGATCGTTACATGGTGCTCGAGCGCGATGGCATGGTGGTCGCTTGCGTGGCGCTCCACCCGTTCGAGGACGGCAGCGTGGGCGAGGTGGCGTGTTTCGCCGTGCACCCCGATTACCGCAACGGAGGGCAGGGCGAGCGCCTGCTCAGCTTCGTCGAAAAACGCGCGAGTGAACGGGGCATGAAGCGGTTGTTCGCGCTTACGACGCGAACGGAGCATTGGTTTCAAGAACATGGCTACGAGCCTTCCCAGCCCGATGCGCTGCCCGAAGAGCGGCGCGCGAGCTACGACCCGGGGCGCGGCTCCAAGGTGTTGTGCAAGGTCCTTGCGCGCTGATGCCGCGATAGCGCTGGCCTGCGTGAGCAGAAGTGCTACGGCGATCCGCTGGTTTTGTTTTCCCGCGTCGGGTGAGGTCGAGCGTGCGTGCCGTCCGCCTCCCCCGGGCAAGAGCGGGCGTCGAAGCGCGCGCTGGCGCGAGCGAAATCATGAGGCAGATGCATGGCTGAGCCGGTTCCGGAGTTGCAGAACGACCCCGAGCGCGAGCGCATCGCCGCCGAGGAGGAGAAGGTCCTGGCTCGCGTGCAGAAGCACTTGCAGAATCGCGAGGTGCGCCGCGGGAGCACGCCGCTCATCGACTACGACAAAGAGATGCTCGCGCTGCGCGACGCCATCAACGAGGCCCGGCTCGAAGACGTGCCACCGCTGCTCGAGGAGATGGAGCGACTGCAAGGTGTGGCGGCGCGGCGCGCGGAGGTGACCGAGTCGCACATCGATCCGCGCTCGCCCTACTTCGGGCGCCTGCTTTTGCGCGAGGGCGAGCAGATGCGCGAGGTTTTGATCGGGCGCGGCACCTATCTCGATTCGCGCACCGGCGTCCGTATCGTCGACTGGCGCGACGCCCCGGTCAGCCGGCTCTACTACCGCTACGACGAGGGCGACGATTACGACGAGGAGTTCGGCGGACGCGAGGTCAGCGGTGAAGTGATGACGCGCCGTTCACTCGCGATAAGCGACGCGGTGTTGCGCCGGATCGGCTGCCCGCAAGGCATCTTCGTCAAGACGCACGATGGGCGCTGGTTGCGCGCGGACGAGAGCGCGCGCCTGCACGGCGGGCAGGGCGTGGCCCCACGTCCCGAGCACCATCGAGCACCCGTCGGGAGGCTAGGCATAGGCGGCGACGGCGAACGGCGCGTCGACAAGCACCTGCCCGAGATCGCCGCGATGATCGATCCGCGCCAGTTCGAGCTGATCACGCGCCCGAGCTCCGGGCTCGTGGTGATCCAGGGCGGCGCCGGCAGCGGCAAGACCACGATCGGCCTCCATCGCCTCGCCTACCTCGCCTACCAGGAGCCGAAGCGCTTCCGGCGCGAGCGCATGCTGGTGGTCGTCTTCAACAAGGCGCTGGCCCGTTACATCTCGCGCGTTCTGCCGGCGCTGGGGGTCGAAGGCGTGCCGGTGGTCATCTACGAAGAGTGGGTGACGAAGCTGCGCCGCGAGCACTTCCCGCTGCTTCCGAAGGAGGTCGGCGAGGAGACGCCGCTCGCAGTCTCGAAGCTGAAGAAGAGTCCGGCCATGCTCGCTTTGATCGAGGCGCGCGTGGCCGAGCTCGAAGGTCGCGTGCTGACGACGTTGCTGGGCGCCGCGCCCGAAGAAGCGGAGCGCGACCTGTTGCGGCGCGCCTGGAAGGAGACCGCTGGGCACGCACTCGCGGCTCGGCTCGAGATGCTTGCGCGCTGGGCCGCGAGCGAAAAGACGCTGGCGCAACCCGTGCGGCGTGCGATTCAAGCCGCCGTGGGCCGGCACGCGCGCGCGACCGGCGACGTGCTCGCGAGCTGGAGCGAGATGCTCACGGACCTTCCGCTTTTGCGCGCCACCTTCGCCGCGCACGCGCCCGGCGAGCTGAGCGACGCCGAGTTGATCGACGCGCATCAGTGGTGTGCGCGCCGCAGCCCGCAGGTCGCCTCCGAGTGGGAGGATCACCTCGAGGAGGGCACGCGCCCGGACAGCGGCGACGCCGACGAGGGCGGGCGCGACAGCCGCCGCGACGACGCAGAGAGCGGCGCGCTCGAGGCGGCGGGCCTGCGTGCCGGCGATGCCGCGGACGACGTCGACGACGACGAGCCCGCGCCGACCGAGCTGCCGACGCTGATCGATCATGAAGACGAGACGCTGCTCTTGCTGTTGCACCAGCGCCTGAAGGGGCCGCTGATGGCGCACCGCCAGCGCGAGCCGATCGAGTTCGAACATATCCTGGTCGACGAGGCGCAAGATCTGAGCCCGGTGGAGCTCCGCGTGGTGCTGAGCCTGACCACGGCCCAGCGCTCGGTTACCTTGGCCGGCGACGTGGCGCAGCGTCTGCACATGGACAACGGCTTTCGCAGCTGGTCCGACGTGCTCGCGCAGCTCGGGCTGTCGCACGTCGAGGTGGAGCCGCTCAAGCTCAGCTACCGCTCCACCTACGAGATCATCGAGTTCGCGCATCAGGTGCTCGGTCCGCTCGCGCCCGCCGAGATGGGCAAGGCCACACGCGGCGGCGCGCCGGTGGAGCTGTTCCGCTTCTCGCACAGCGGCGACGCGGTCGGTTTCCTGGCCGAGGCGCTGCGCGATCTCGCGCGCGCCGAGCCGCGTGCGTCGGTCGCGCTGATCGCGCGCTACCCGGAGCAGGCCGATCTATACTTCAAGGGGTTGGTGAACGCCGAAGTGCCGAACGTCCGCCGCATCGCCGAGCAGGACTTCCCGTTCAAGCCAGGCGTGGATGTCACCGACGTGCGGCAGGTGAAGGGGCTCGAGTTCGACTACGTGGTGTTGGTCGAGGTGAACGCGGCGACCTACCCGAACAGCGAGGAGGCGCGCCACCTGCTGCATATCGCCGCCACGCGCGCGGCCCATCAGCTCTGGCTTTCGTGCACCGGTGAGCCTTCTCAGCTCATCCCGCCGCTGCTGCGCGAACGCGGCTACTGAACGCGGCGATGCGCGGCCTCACGCACGGCGGCACGCGGAGTGCGCGGTAAGATAATTATGGTGTGGTTCGCTTGCGCGACACGAGCAGCATGATCGCCGAAAGGCTGGCGCAAGCAGCGGAGAAGCGGCGCGCGCTCGGGCTGCCGAGCGCGGAGACGAACGCATATCGTCTGGTTCACGGCGAGAGCGACGGCATCGCCGGGCTCGCGGTCGACGTTTATGATCGCTTCCTCGTCGCCAACCTCTACACGGAGGCCTTCGACGCGCGCGAGCGCGCCTGGATCGCGGCGCTCGAGACGCTCGGCTACGACGGCATCTATGTCAAGCGACGGCCGCGGCAGGCGAACGAGCTCAGCGTGGACGAGCGGCGCGCGCTCGCGCCGGAGCGGGCGATCGCCGGACGCGACGCGCCGCCCGTGTTGGTCGTCCGCGAGCACGGTGTGCCGTTCGAGGTGCGCCTCGGCGACGGACTGAGCACCGGTTTGTTCCTCGATCAGCGCGACAACCGCGCCCGCGTGGGGCGCGAAGCCGCGGGCAAACGCGTCCTTAATCTGTTTGCGTACACCTGCGCGTTCGGCGTGGTCGCCGCGCGCGCGGGAGCACGCGGTACAACCAACGTCGACGTGTCGAAGCACGCTCTCGATCGCGGGCGCAGGAACTACGAACGTTCGGGCATCGTGTGCGCACAGAGCGAGCTTGCGCCCGCGCAGCATGTGTTCCTGGCCCGCGATGTGTTCGAGGCGCTGCCGCGCCTCGCCAAGCGCGGCGAGCGCTTCGAGCTCGTCGTGCTCGATCCGCCAAGCTACGCTTCCACCGAGCGCGGTCGCTTCCGAGTCGAGCGCGACTACCCCGAACTGGTCGCGCGCGCCCTCGCGGTGCTCTCCGACACGGGCGCGTTGCTCGCCTGCACCAACCATCAAAAGCTCGAGTCGGCGGCCTTTGTGCGAGCGCTCAGGGCCGCGGAAAGAGCGAGCTCGCGGCCCTTCCGCGCGCTCGAGATCCTGCCCCCACCAGCGGATCATTCCGCTCTGCCCGGTCGCGCACCTCACCTAAAAAGCGCCTGGATTCGTATCTAGTGCGAGATTTTTTCGTTTGCGGCCCTTGTGCTGGCGAATAGAATCGCTACATCGGGTTGCAAGAGACCCCCTCTCGTTTGCCGCCTTTCTGCCGCGCAGTGTGCGGTCGACAACGAGGGGTCCGCACCAGCTGTTTGGGGGCCACGTTTGGTGCCTCTGCATTTGCGCCGGAAGGTGCGGTTCTCGCGCGGTAGCCGTTTCAGTCTGAGGGATCCCGGCGCGTGCCTTGGGCGCGCACGCTAGGCCCAGGAAAACCAATGGCCGAAAGTCCGCTGATCGATACCAAAAACGATCTCACCATCGCCCAGCACGTCGCGAAGCTGTCCGATCGCGCGATCCAGCGCATCACGGGGGGCAACGCGTTCTTGCGCGGGCGCCTGTATGCGCGCCGCAACGCGGTGGTGGATCTGACGGCCAATGGCACCACCGCGAGCGCGAAGATCTTAGTGCGAGCCGATCAGCCGTACGAGACGCAGCTCGGGCTGACGAGCGAAGGGCAGATCATCTCGCACTGCTCTTGCCCGGCCTGGCGGGGTCCGACCGGGCACTGCAAACACGTGGCCGCCGTGCTCGTTGCGCTGCGCGATCGCGAGCGCCCGCCCCGGCCGAAAGCGCAGGAAGAGGGAGCGGTGGCCGCGCCGCGTCCGGGGCCCGCGAGCGTCGCGAGCGCGGCGTCCTCGGGAGGCGGCGGAGTGACCGCTTTGCGCGAGCCGCCGGTCAAGGCGAGCGCGCTCAACGGCGCTGCCGCGGACGCGCTGGGCGGGCCAGGCGGCAAACGACGACGCTCTCGGCGCAGACGGCGCGCCGGCGAAGGGGGAACCACGCCGCAGCTCGAGATCGTGTCGAGCGCGACGAGCCCGGTCGCCCGTGCCACCAGCGAACAGCGCGGGAGCCTCGAAGCTTGGCTTCCGCCGCATACGGGGCGGCCTGCCGATCTCGAGTTCCGTTTGGCCGTACGTCCCGCGTCCATCGCGGTGACGACCGTGCTCGCGGGCACCCGGCAGGCGGTCGCGCTCAACGACGCGCTGGCCAGCTTCAACGGGATTGCCACCAATCTCCGGCCTTTGATCCGCGATCTCGCGCGGCACACCACGCGCAGCGCGCCCGCGACCGCAGAGGTGCGCGGCGAAGATGCGGCGGAGATCCTGACACGCTTGAAAGGACGGCGCGTGCTGCTCGAGCCGGCCTCGATGGAGCTGCGCTTCACCGAGGAGGCGCTCAAGCCGAAGATCGAGCTCGATTCCACCAACGGCAACGCCGTACGCATTCGCGTGGTATTCGAGCTGCCGTCGACTGGACGCCGCTTTCCTTTGTCGAGCGGTGCCTGGTTCGAAGGCACGCCTGGCTGGTACGTCGACACCACCGAAGGCGTGGCGCGGCCGGTCGCAGAAAACGTCACGCCGGCTTGGCTGCAGCGGCTCTATCGCTCGCCCGCGCTGGTCCATCCGATCGCGGATCTGCCGCACGTGCTCACCGACTTCTTGCCGCGCGTGGCCGCTTCGCTGAGCGCCGCGCTCCCCGAGCTCGACTCGGTGGCTGACGTGATCGACGTGCCGCCGCGCTTCGCGCTGCGCGCCGTGGGCGACTTGATCGAGGCGCGCGCGCGCATTCAGGTCGGCTATCGCGATCACAACTTCGACGTACCGCCGCGCGATCTGCCGCCGCCTCTGTCGTTCGTGAATTCGCGTGGCGACCTCGGGCGCCCGAGCGTGGTGCGGCGTGAGGTCGGCCAGGAGATGGCCGCGATCCAGGAGCTCCTCAACCTGGGCTTCGAGGTCGACGGGCCCGATCTGGTCGTGCGCGGCGACAAGGCGATCGCGTTCTGGACCGACGGTATCTCCAAGCTCCCGGAGGCCTGGGATCGGTTCATCCCGAACGATCTGGCGGGCGTGCAGGTGCGCAAGAGTCCGGTCACCGCGCGCATGCGCGTGTCGAGCGGCGTCGAGTGGCTCAACCTCGACATGATGTTCGGCGCAGAAGGCGTGGCGGTCAGCGAAGAAGAGCTGCGCATGTGCCTGGCCGAGGGCAAGAAGCTGGTGCGGCTCGAAGACGGCACCTACGCGCCGATCAAAGCCGACGACGTAGGCCAGGTGCTCGAGCGTATGGCCGAGATCTTCGCCGGCGTCGGCGACGACAAGCGCGTGCCGCTCTCGCAAGCCGGGCGCGTGCAGGAGTTGATGCGCATCGTCTCGGACCAGAACGTGCACAGCTCCGCCAAGAACATCTTCGGCAAGCTCGAAGACATCGGCGAGATCGAGAGCGTGGCCAAGCCGCGCGCGCTGCGTGCGAGCCTGCGTCCGTACCAGAAAGACGGCTACTCCTGGCTCGTCTTCCTGCACAACCTGGGCACGGGCGGCATCCTCGCTGACGACATGGGCCTCGGTAAGACCGTGCAGGCCATCGCGCTCTTGTTGTGGGCGAAGTCGAAAGAGGGCGCGGGGCTCAACCTGGTGGTCGCACCGACCTCGGTGGTGCCCAACTGGCAGCGCGAAATCGAGAAGTTCGCGCCTGGTTTCAAGACCGTGCTCTGGCAGGGGCCGGATCGCCAAGAGCGCGCCAGCGAGCTCGAAGACGCCGACGTCATGATCACGAGCTACGCGCTCTTGCGCCGCGACGAGGAGTTCTTGCACACGCTCAACTTCCGGTACGTGATCCTCGACGAAGCGCAGCACATCAAGAACCCGCTCAGCGCGACGGCCCGCGCCGCCAAGCGTCTGAAGAGCGAGCGCCGCCTGGCCATGACCGGCACGCCGATCGAGAACCGGCTGAGCGAGATCTGGTCGATCTTCGACTTCGTATCACCGGGCTTGCTCGGCAGCCTGAACCAGTTCGAAGAGAAGTACGCACGCCCGATCGAACGCGGCGATGACAAGACCGCGGCGCGCTTGCGCGCGACCATCCATCCGTTCGTGCTGCGGCGCACGAAGCAAGAAGTCGCCAAGGACCTGCCGGAGAAGATCATCCAGGAGATGGTCGTCCCGATGTCCGAGGAGCAGCAGAAGCTCTACAAGCAGATCTTGCGTCAGGTGCGCGAGAGCGTGCTCAGCGAGGTCGAGCAGCAGGGCATCCAGAAGTCTTCGATCCAGATCCTCGCGGCGCTCACGCGCCTGCGGCAGGTCGCGTGCGACCCGCGGCTTTTGGGGCTGGAGGGCAACTTCGAGGAGGAGAGCGGCAAGCTCAACGCGCTCAAGGAGATCGTCAGCGAAGCCGCGGCCGGCGGACACAAGGTGCTGATCTTCAGCCAGTTCGTGTCGATGCTGAAGCTGATCCGCGAGGCGCTCGAGACCGAGAAGATCGCCTACTCGTACCTCGACGGCGCGACCAAGGAGCGGCAGGCGCTCGTCGACGAATTCAACGGCAACGACGCCATCACGGTGTTCCTGATCTCGCTCAAGGCGGGCGGTACCGGGCTCAACCTGACCGGCGCCGACACGGTCGTCCACTTCGACCCGTGGTGGAACCCGGCAGTGGAAGACCAAGCGACCGACCGGGCGCACCGTATCGGCCAGACCAAAGTCGTGACCGTGTACCGTTTGATCGCCAAGGGCAGTGTCGAGGAGAAGATCCTCCAGCTGAGCGACAAGAAGCGCGAGCTCGTGGCCAACGTGCTCGCCACCGAGGACGTCGGACTCAAGGGTATGACCAAAGCCGACGTCGAGTCGTTGTTCGCCGATTGATCGGCGTGCGCCTGCCGAGCGTGCCCCTCACTGCGTGGTCACTTGGTCGAGACATCAGGTGGATGGGCGCGCGCTTAGACGGCGACGATGTCCACGTGGGCCCCCGTCGCATGGATGGGGGCGCGCGCGCTTAGACGGCGACGATGTCCACGTGGGCCCCCGTCGCACGCACGAGGACTCGCAGATCATCGGGATCGGACGTTAGGATCTCGTCTCCATCCGAGGCCAGCAATGCGACCGCAGCGTCGATGACGTCGCTTGTTTTGGCGCGCGCCAACAGCGCCCCCACGCGCCGTCCGAAATCGCGGTCCAGGGCGATCACATGCAGGCCCGGGAGAAGGAGCGCTAGAGCCGCCTGACGGCCCCTGCCTCCGCGCCAGACTTGCGCCACCACGCCGCCGTGGGTGCGTGGAGCTCGACCTGCCAACCTTTCTCGCTTGATCAGGGCGACGACTTCACGATTGCCTCGTTCGATCGCCACGAGGGCTCCTGCATCGAGCACGAGCATCAAGCGGACCGAGGGCGCTGGCGACGTGCGCGCGGCGGCTTCGCAGCCACCTCCCCGCGCGATACGAGCGCCCGGGCGCGCGCACGCCGGCTTGCTCGTTCGATCTCCTCCTCGCTGATGGCCCCGTGCGCTGCCTCGTAGCTAGCCAGAAACTCGTCGAGCGCGCGCATGCGCCGATCGTGTTCGGCCTGCCGTTGCAGAGCCTCGTTGACCCACGCGCTGATATTGGCCGCCCGACCATCCGCGACAGCGGCCTGCGCCGCTGCCAGCACGTCAGCGTCCACCGAAGCCGAGAGCCGCTGCTTCGTGCTCATAAATCAATGCTAGCATTTTCATACATTCTTGGCAGGCGTGGTCGCGGTCGCCGGGCTACGCACATCGACCTCCGCCCGCGGCCAGTCCGGCCTCGCGCCGAAACTCGAGGCACTGCCAGGAGCCCTTCTCGAACTCGCGGCAGGTGGTGC
>CAZYWR010000737.1:0-11844 GCA_964651185.1 uncultured Polyangiales bacterium | reverse complement strand
TCGCCGACCGGCCGCGGCACGTATGCGTCGAGCAGGACGTAGCCGCGTGCCCGCAGCGCTTTGACGGCGCCGACGATCGCTTCGTCGGAGACGAACTCTCCGAGCGCTCCGCTCGGATGTGTCTCCGCGATCTGGCGCGTGACCAGCTCCGGTCCGGCGCTGTCATTCGTGCTTGGCATGTGCCGCCAGCTCCTTGACTTCCATGATCGGGACGAAGGGGATGAACTTGAGGAACAGCAAGAACAGGAACAAGAAGAAGCCGAGGGTGCCTGAAAAGATCCCCCAGTCGACCCAGGTGGGATGGTACGCGTGCCACGCCGATACGAGGTAATCTCGCTGCAATGAAAGGACGATGAGGAAGAAGCGCTCCGACCACATGCCCACGTTGATCAGAATGGCGATGCACCAGGTAATCCAGGGCGTCTTCCGGAGCTTGGGGAACCAGTACAGCTGCGGCACGATCACGTTGCAGAACATCGCCGTCCAGAAGTAACCTCGGTTCGGCCCTTGCCCGTAGCTATGCAGGTAGGTGTACATCTCGGCCCACTCGCCGCTGTACCAGCCGACGAAGAACTCACACGCATAGGAGAAATCCACCACCAGACCGGTGACCAGCGTCAGCTTGGCGACGTTGTCGACGTGCCTCTCGGTGATGACATTCTGCAGGCCGTAGACCTTCCGGATCGGGATCAGCAGCGTCTGCACCATGGCGAAGCCGGAGAAGATCGCGCCGGCCACAAAGTAAGGCGGAAACAGCGTCGAGTGCCAGCCAGGCAGGATGGTGATCGCGAAGTCGCTCGACACGACGCTGTGCACCGAGACGACGAGCGGCGTCGCGAGCCCGGCCAGGATGCCGTAGCCGATGCGATAGTGGTTGAGGGTCTGCACGGAGCCGCGCCAGCCGAGCGCGAAGATCCCGTAGATGACTCGTTTGACCTTACTTTGCGCGATGTCGCGGAGGATCGCCAGATCGGGGATGAGCCCGAGATACCAGAATATGAGCGAGACCGTGAAGTAGGTCGTGACCGCCGCGAAGTCCCACGGCAGCGCGCTCTTGAACTGCGGCCAGATCTCCATGGTCGCTGGGTACGGGATGAGCCAGTACGCGAACCACGGTCGCCCGAGGTGGAGCACCGGGAATAGCAGCGCCTGAATCACCGCAAACAGCGTCATCGCCTCCGCGAAGCGGTTGATGGAGGTGCGCCACTCTTGCTCGAGCAAGAGCAGGATCGCCGAGATGAAGGTGCCCGCGTGGCCGATCCCGATCCACCAGACGAAGTTGATAATCGCGAAGGCCCAAGCGACCGGGATGTTGTTTCCCCACAGACCGATGCCGGTCAAAAACGTATACGTGACCAGCGCCAGGAGGAGCGCCGTGCCGCCGGCCGCGGCGAGCAAGACCAGGTACCAGTAGCGGCTCGCCGGCTGGAGCACCGGCGCGGCCAGCTGCTGGGAGAGCTCGGCGTCGCTCGGCGAGCCCAGGAGGACCTGTGTCGTGCTCATCCCGCAAGCTCCGGATTGGGGTTGTCGATGCGGGCCAGGTAGCGCGTGCGCGGCGCTGCGCCGGTGTCGTGCAGCACTTCGTAAGTTCGCGGCTGCGCGCGCCATTGCATCATGGTCGATCGCTCGTGCGTGAGTGAGTCGAAGCGAATGGCGCCGGTCGGACACGCCTGCTGGCAGGCTGTCACGACTTCGCCCGGACGGATCTCGCGGCGCTCGATGCGCGCAGCGATCTCCGCGCGGCGGATGCGCTGCACGCAGTACGTGCACTTCTCCATGACGCCGCGCTCGCGCACGGAGACGTCTGGGTTGCGCTGGAGCTCGACCTGCCCTTGGTTTGCGTCTTGATGGACATACCAATTGAACCAATTGAATCGGCGCACCTTGTAAGGACAGTTATTCGAACAGAAGCGCGTCCCGATGCAGCGGTTGTAGACCATCTCGTTCAGCCCGTCGGTGCTATGCACCGTGGCGTTGACCGGGCAGACGTACTCGCAGGGCGCCTTCTCGCAGTGCTGACACATCATGGGCTGATGGATCACGGCCGGGCGGTCGCCTTGTCGCGCGTAGTAGGTGTCGATGCGTAGCCAATGCATGGCTCGGCTCTTCAGCACCTGCGGTTTGCCGACGACTGGCAGGTTGTTCTCGGCCTGACAGGCGACCATGCACGCGCTGCAGCCGGTGCATATCGAGAGGTCGATCGACATGGCCCACTGCGGCCCGGCGAGCTCGTATTCGGGCAAAAGCGTCCAGACGTGGCCCTTGTGCTCCTTGGTGAAGCCCGGGTCCTGACGGTAAGCCTCGAGCGTCGTCGCCAGCGCGAGCGGGCGATCGTGCATGTCGTGATGGGGTTGCGTGATCGCGAGCGCGCGATGCTCAGGCAGCACGCGCACCGCCAGCGGTGCCGCAAACGCCGGTGCACTCGCGCTCCGCAGTGGGTATGCGTTGACGCCGACCCCACGGGCCAGGCGCTCTTCGCCCTCGCGACCGTAGCCGAGCCAGAGCGAGATCGACTCGTCGGCGTGTCCCGGTACGATCATGGCGGGCACCTTGACGGCGCGGCCTCCGTGCGCGAGCTCGATCATCCCATGCTCCAATTCGGAGCGCGGACCTTCGATGCCGAGACGCTCGGCGGTCGCGGGGCTCATGATCGCGGCGTTGTCCCAAGTGAGCTTCATGATCGGGTCGGGCAGCTCGAGCAGCCAGGACACGTTGCTGAAGCGCCCATCATGCAAGGTCGGAGAGGGCAGGAGATTGATCTCCAGGCCCGCTGCGGGCGCGCTCGTCAGGATGCGGCTCCGCGCCGCTTGCACGGCGTCCTGCCGCAGCCCTGGCGCGAGGGAGGGAAAGGCGCTCCCCGGCTCGAAGCCGAGCGCCAGCATCTCCTCCCAGCTCGCGCGCACGCGCGGGTCTTCGCGTTCGTGACGCTCCGCCGCGCTCGAGTCCAAGGTGATGTCCTCTCCGCGCGACGCGCCGTAGCGCACGCGTAGCCGTGTGAGATCGTCGGCCGCGGGCAGTCCGCCCACGAGCGCGAGGACTTCACTCGCGCTCTTGCTGTCGTGGAGGCGATGGATGAGCGGCTGCGCGTAAGTCAGGGTCCCGTCGTAGGCGCGGGCGTCGGCCCAGGTCTCGAAAGCGTGCGAGAGCGGCCCGAACCACTGGCAAGCGGAGGCGGTCTCGTTGAAGTACAGGCCGCAGTAGGCGCTGTGCTTCACCCGTGCCATGGCCTCCTTCCAGGCCGAGTCGGGCGGAGCGTCGTAGCTCGGGTTTGCCTCTAGAATGAGTAAGCTCTCGACTGCTCCGGCGTGCATCTCGCGCGTGAGCTCCGCCAAGGTCTGGTCGCTCTGATGATCCGAGCACGCCTGCTCGGTCCACTGCAAACTATGACCTAGGTTGCCGAGGGCAGCGTTGATCGCCAACGAGAGTACCTGCGCCTCAGGCGGCTGCCGCTCGCCGACCACGACCAGGGTGCGTCCGGGCGCACGCGCGCGCAGGTCGCGGGCGAGCGCCGTCACCCAGCGCCGTGCCTCGGCGTCGAGCTGCGCCAGAGCGGGCTGATCGCTGCCGGTTCGAGCATTGGCGTCGACGGCTTCGGCGAGCGCCGCGACCACGCGGGCGAGGTCGAGCGAGCGGCGAGCAAGGCGGTGGTCAGACACACTTCCGGTCGCGCTCCAGGCCGCCTCCGCGCTGTAATGTCGCAGGATCTCATCTTGGGGTCTGGCGCTGTGCCGGCGAGCGCCGAAGGCGCGCGCGTGCCGGAGATCAAAGGGAAGATTGAGCAGGTCCGAGTCGATCGTAACCAGGACCTCTACGTTCCGCAGGTCGTACTGCGGCGCGAGCTCGCGACCGAACAGCGATTGGGTGGCCGTCGCCATACTGCGGCTGAACAGCGGGGCATACATCGTGATCTTCGCTTCGGGATAGCGAACTTTGAACGCAGCGAGCAGGCTCAGGTTCAAAGGTGAGCTCGTGGGCTCGACGAGGAGCCGCACGCCCCGACCATGCGCCGGCGCCGCGGCTTGCAGCGCGCGCAAGAGCGACTGCCAAGACGCGGGTTGGCGCGCTCGCCGCGGCGCGGCGGGCCGGTCCGGGTCGTAGAGCTGGAGCACGGCCGCCTGATGAAAGGCGCTCGTGCCGCCGAGGCTCATCGGATGCTTGGGATTGCCTTCGATCTTGACGGGCCGCCCTTCACGCGTCTGAGCGAGTAGACCCGTCGCGTAGCCGTCGATCGACAGAGCGGTCGCGTAGTAGCTCGGGTTGCCCGGCGCGACGTCGTCCGGACGGTACGTGTAAGGCACGATGGCTTCGCTCGGTTGGCGCGCGCACGCCGCGGCGCTGGCCGCGACCAACTGCAAGAAGCCCCGACGCGTCAGCTCGCGCGCGCGCTCGACCTGCTCGCGCTCCTCGCGTGGTCGTATCGTGGCTAGCCGTGGCTCATCGTCACTCATGGCCGCTCCTAGCGATGGCACGCCGTACAAGTGATCAGGTTGTTCGTCACGATCGGAACGTGTTGTTCTTGCTCGGCCCGCCCCTGCCGCAGCGCACCCGTGGACGGCGCGGGCGACGCGATCGTGTTGACGTAATCGGGCACCGCGCGTTCGGGGTGGCGATGGCAATCGAGACAAAAGTCCATCGTGAGCGCGTATTTCTTGAACACCACGGGCATGTCCTCCACGTCGCCGTGGCAGCGCTTACACTGCAGGCCGGCATGCACGTGTACCGAATGATTGAAGTAGACGAAGTCGGGCAGCTTGTGGACGCGCAGCCAGCGGATGGGTTTTCCCGTGTAGAAGCTCTGACGAACGGGCTCGAGCAGCGGACTGTCGTTCCAGATCTGCGCGTGACACCCCATGCATAGCTCGGTGGCGGGCACGCCGGCGAACGGGGAATTTTCTGCGCCGCTGTGACAGTACAGGCAATCGATCCCGTCATCGCGCACGTGGTGGCGGTGATCGAACTGCACGGGTTGCACGACTTCGAACTTGCGATCCTGATCGTAGTCCGTCCGCACGTAGATCATGGGCGCCGAGCCCGCTGCGACCGCGAGGATTGCGAGTCCCAGTAACACCAGCCGTAAGGCAGTGTCGCTCCAGCGAGGAAATGCTCCAGGCATCAGCACCGCTTCCTGTCCGCCGGAGCGCGCCTGCTCATGCGCCGCGACTCGTGCTGCCGGTGCTGTGCAAGCTGCACGCCGCAGTATGAGGAAACGTATGTAGACGGAAATGGGAAGGTCCCACGATCCTGGGTGAGACGGGGTTGCGATCCTGGGGCGTTTTTACGCGTGACGGCCGCGCCTCGACCAGGCCCCCGCGGCTCACCCGCGTGGAGAAGCACGGATCGCGCGGGACCGGCGTGGCGAAACGCAGTTCGGGAACGCCTGTGGGGCACGGCGTTCGCAACGCTCTGTCCTGCGACGGACATCCTTGTGGGACCGTTCGCAAGAGAAAAAGGAGAAAGAGCCATGTCCAATCAATCCGCGCGCCTGCTCAACATCATCCTCGGCGTTTGGCTGTTCATATCGGCGTTCCTGTGGGTTCATACGACGCCCCAATTCAACAACGCGTGGGTCGTCGGCGTGCTGACCGCCGGGGCCGCCGCGCTCGCGATGGCGGCGCCGGGTGCGCGCTACCTGAACACGGCGCTCGCCGTCTGGTTGTTCATCTCCACGTGGGCGCTGCCGCTTACCAACCGTGCGACCGCCTGGAACAACGTCATCGTCTCGGTGCTGGTGTTCGTCTTTTCTCTGCTCGGCCTGCCGAGAGCCGAGCGCCCGATTACGACGCGCCCCATATAGTCGGTCGAAGCGCGCCTCGCCGCGCGCGCCTCCGGGCCCACTCGGCTTTTGTGCAGGAACAGCCTGTGCAGGTCGTGCCAGACCTAAAGGAGGAACTATGCCGAGTCGTACCGAGGAAATGGCGTCGAGCGCCATGGGCAAAGTCAAGGGCGCCAAGGCGGCGTTGGAAGGATTGTCGGGGGTTTTCCGCCATCTCGCGCAGGAACACGGAGAAGTATCGGCACTGCTGATGCGCGTCAAAATGAGCTCCGATGTGGAGCTCCGGAGAAACCTCTTCCCCGATATCCGTAAGCAGCTGCTTTCCCACGAGCGTGGCGAGCTGCGCGAAGTCTACCCCGTCCTGAACAAGTACCCCCAAACCAAAGAAATCGTCGAGCGCCACGGGCAGGAAGCTACCCAGCTGGAGCACCAAATAGAAAAATTGCAGAAGATGAACGTCGAAGACGCCCAATGGGCGCAGTCCTTCGAGCGTCTGGTCGATCTGGTGCAGCACCACGTGCGAGAAGAGGAAGACGAGTTCTTTCCCGCGGCGCAGCGCACGATCGGGGAGGATGAGACCAAAAAGCTATTGAAGCGCTACGAAGAGGCCAAGTCGGAGGAGATGAGCAAACTCTCGTGAAGCGAAGAGCCTTTCCCCCGCGATCGCGCCTTGTCCTCTTCGCGCACGGAGGGACGTTCGCGCTCGTCAGCGCACGTACGCCGGCTTGTCGGCTGCCCCGTATGGCCCGAGGAGCGCGTAGGAGTCGCCGAACCACCACGGAATTCCCGTAATCAGGCCCAGCCCCTGGCTCTGGCGCGCCGCGATCAGACCGTGATCTGCCAGGCGCCAGAGCGTCATCGTGGTCACGCCGGCTATGCGGTACCGACGGCGCACGGTCCTTAATTCCGCTCGTCGCGAGGTCACGATGGCACCATTGGCCGGGTGGTAGCGGATGAGCCGAAGCGCGATCGTAGCGTCGCCGTTCAGGAGCCGGACCTCCAGCATCGCTTCGAAAAAGCGCAGCTCCACCCACGAGTCCGGGCGCGGCGAAGCAACCCGCTGTTCGCTCAGCAGCGACCAGAGTGTCGGGTGCCTAGCCACCGCCGACATGTTCCGATACCGGCCGATGAACGCCGCTAGATCGCGCTGTCGCAACGCAGTGGGTGCTGGGGGACTCGTGCTCGCGCAAGCGGTCGCTCCCAGCAGGAGCAACGCGCATCGCAAGGCCAAGCGCACGCACCGCGACCGTACCCGCCGCGCGCCTCGGCTCTGCGCCCGGCTTGCATGCGTGGGCGCGCCGCCATGCACAGACCACGCCTTCACGGGGAGGGCCTGCCGCTCGCCGTCCGCGCCGATCGGGAACAGCTCATAGGTCGAACCGGCGGCACAAGGCGTCGAACTCGTCTCGCACGCTTCCCAACGTCGGCAAGCCCAGCTGCTCCGACTCTCGGTGGATACGTTGGGCGGCCCCGCTCTGTGCCATGGGCGTCCTCCTTTCGAAAGGTCGATAGTAAGCTCCGCGGCTGCGACGGGCCGGCTTCAAAGAAAAGATGAGAGCATCGCGTGCGCTGCGCCTGCGCTCGGCAGCCTTGGTGCCTTACGCCACTTCAGATCCGATAACGTTCGGCGTCCTTACGTTTGAGCTCGATACCTAGTCCGGGGCGCGTGCGATCTGGGCGCAGCGAGCCTTTCACCGGCTCGCTCACCCCGTCGAACAGCATGTTCTCGAGGCGCACGTGGTCGTGGAAGTATTCGAGGTGGCGCAGGCGAGGTACCGCGCAAAACGCGTGCGCGGATACAGCCGGCGCACAGTGCGCTGACAGCTCCAGCGCATGGGCCGCGCACAAGCCGGCGACTTGCAGGAGTCCGCTGATCCCGCCGCAGCGCGTCACGTCTGCTTGCAAGCAGTCGACCGCACCAGCCAGCAAGAGCTCGCGGAAATCGCGCAAAACGAAGCCGTACTCGCCCGCTGCCACCTCGAGCCCGGGAGGTCCTTGGTCGCGCACGAGCCGGAGCCCCTCGAGGTCATCCGACGAGACCGGCTCTTCGAGCCATGCGACGTTCCACCGCTCGCGAAAGCGCCACGCCCAAGTCAATGCCTCCTTGCGCGAGAGCGCGCCATTCGCGTCGGTCATCAAGACCGGGTCGTCGCCGAGCGCCGCACGACATACGGCGAGTCGCTCGGGATCCTGTTCAGGAGCGCGCGACGTCTTGATCTTCATGCGCGGGATCCCCTGTTTCGCCCACGCCGATACTTGGGCCGCTAAGCGCGCGAGCGGATAGTTGCAGAAGCCACCCGATCCGTAGATCGGCACGCGATCCCGAAACGGCGGCAGCGCCAAGAACAAAGGGAGGTCGAGGAGCTTCGCCTTCAGGTCCCAGAGCGCGATGTCCACGGCCGAGCGCGCGAGCGCACCCACCCCCGAGCGGCCCGTGTTGCGCACGTGCGCGTCCAGCCCGCGCCACAGCGCGCCCACGAGCGCGGCGCTCTTGCCTTCGATCTCGGGCTTGAGCGTCGACGCGATCAAGCGCGCGACGGCGGCGTCTCCGTAGGTGTAGCCGAGGCCAACTTTCCCGCCGGCTTGAACCTCGACGAGCACCATCGTGGTGGAGCTCCACACCAGCGTGCCGTCCGCTTCTTTGCCATCCGGACCGTCGGTGGGGACCGTGTAGGCCGACACCTCAACGCGCTCAATGCGCGCATCACACGCCGTCGCGCCCTCGGGACCAGCTTCGCTCGTCTCCGTCATGACGTGCTCCTGATGCGAGCGCTGCAGCTCGCGCTAAGGGAGCTTCGCGACCTTGCCGCTCCAGATGTCCTTCGCCGATTGGTGGATCGTGTGCCAGCGGTCGGGATCGCCGCGCAGCATCGCAGACAGGTAATGCTTCGCCTGTGCGTACTTGATGTGGGGCGGCAGCGGCGGCGTCTCCGGGTCGGTGTGGAACTCGAGCACGCACGGCTTGTCCGCGGCGAGCCCCCGTTCGAGCGCCGGCACGATGTCTTGAGATCGTGCGACGTCGATGCCTTCGAGCTCGAGCATGCGCGCGTATTTCGCGTAAGGGAAGTCCGGCAAATCTTGGGAGGCGGAGAACTTCGGATCGCCGGACATGACGCGCTGCTCCCATGAGACCATGTTCAGATCGCGGTTATTCAGCACGATCACCAAGAGCCTCGGATCCTCCCACTCGCGGTAGTAGCGCGCGATGCTGATGAGCACGTTGTTGCCGATCATCTGCATCGCCCCGTCGCCCACGCAGGCGATGACGGGCCGATCGGGATGTGCGAACTTCGCGGCCAAGGCGTAAGGCAGCGCCGGGCCCATGGTCGCGAGGTTTCCCGAAAGACTCGCCATCATCCCGCGGCGAATGCGCAGCTCGCGCGCCCACCAGCTGGCGCAGCTGCCCGAGTCCGCGGATAGCACGGCGCGCTCCGGCAACCTGGGCGAGAGCTCCCAGAAGATGCGCTGCGGATTGATGGGCTCGGCATCGTGCTTGGCTCGTCCTTCGAGCTCCTTCCACCACTCGCGCACCCAGCCCTGGATGCGCGCAGACCACGCGCCGTCTTCTTTGCGCTCCAACAGCGGAAGGAGCTGTTGCAACGTCTCGCGGACGTCTCCGTGCAGGTTGACCTCCATCGGATAGCGCAGGCTCAACACGCGCGGCGAGATGTCGATCTGCACGCCGCGCGCCTGCCCTTCTTTCGGCAGCCACTCCGAGTAAGGGAAGTTGCTGCCGACCATCAGGAGGGTGTCGCAGTGGCGCATCATCTCGTCGCTCGCCGTCGTGCCCAAGAGGCCGATCGAGCCGGTCACGTAGGGGAGATCGTCCGGAAGCGCTGCCTTGCCCAGGAGCGCCTTGGCCACGCCAGCGCCCAACACCTCCGCGGTCTTCTGCACTTCGCCGCTGGCTTCGAGCGCGCCCGCCCCCGCGAGGATCGCCACCTTCTTGCCCGTGTTGAGCACCTGCGCAGCGCGCACCAGGTCCTCTCGCTCGGGGACGATCCGCGCACGGTGGTAGCCGATCCCGCTGAAGGTGTTGCCGTGCTCGCGCTCCGGATGCGGGATTGCGTCTTCTTCCTGGAGATCGTTGGGCAGGATCAAACAGGTCACCGTACGCTCCGCGAGCGCGATGCGAACGGCGCGGTCGACCAAGTGCCGCGCCTGGGCGGGGTGGACGCACGTCTTGCAGTACGCGCGCGCCACGTCCGCGAACAAGAGCTCGAGATCGACCTCCTGCTGATACTCAGCGCCGAGTGAGGTGCGCGCCTGCTGCCCGATCACCGCGAGCACGGGCTGATGATCCATGCGCGCATCGTAGAGCCCGTTCAGCAGGTGAATGGCTCCGGGTCCGGAGGTCGCCATGCACACGCCGAGCTGGTTCGTGAACTTCGCGTGCGCGCACGCGGCGAACGCGGCGATCTCTTCGTGACGCGTTTGGATGAAGCGGATTCGGCCCTCGAACCGGTCGAGCGCGCCCATCACCCCGTTGATCCCATCACCGGGATAACCGTAGATGGTGCGCACGTCCCAAGCGTAGAGCCTTTGTACGATGAAGTCGCTTACGTTCTGCGCCACCGGAGCCTCCGTTCGTCGGACCAAGCCGTCCTGGGATGCCGCTGGAGCTCGCGCCGCGCGCTCGGCGGCTCAGCGGCTCGCGAACGCGATGGTGCTGAGCAGCGCGTTTTGCGCTTGCCGCGAGTCGAGGCGCGTCTGCTGCACCACGACGTCGACATCGCTCTCGAGCGTCGTAGCGAAGTCCGTGCCCTTCGGGATCGGCTCCGGCTCCCGCAGATCGTTAAATCGCACGTGATACGTGCGGCGCGGCGGAACTATCAAGCGATAGGGCCCCGCGGGATCGCGATCGGAGAAGTAGATCCTCAGCTCGATATGCGCCGGACGGTCGCTGACGTTGAGGACGCAGACGGTTTCATGGCTCAACATCTCTGGTTCTGGGCCCGTGCTGCGCGGAGGGATGTATCCCTCAGCGACCGCCCATTGGCGCGCGCCAATTCTTTCCATCATGGTCTCCTCCGCGTCAGAGTTGCACAGGCGATTTCCCCTCACTGAGGCGCGTGGGTGCCGCTCGTTTTGCGGCTCACACGCGGGCGGCGCGCCAACCACGCCAGGCGCGCCAGAGTAAGCTGGTCGCCAGGAGCGGAGCCACGACCAAGGCGAACGTACGGACGCCCGCGGCGCCGGCCCACATCGTCCAAGGGCTCAGCGGATCGCTGCCGCGCGCACGGCCATCGAACATACCGTGCGCACCCAAGTCGACGTCCACTGGCTCGAACAGGTTGTCTGGTCGGGTGTGGTCCGCCAACTTGTCTGTGAACTGGCCCTCCCATGCCGCGCGCGCGAGGTAGCGATCGAGCGTCCCGGGGATGCACTTTTGCCCAATGATCGCCTCGATCGCCGAACCTCCTACGTAGATCTCACGCTTGCGGTGATGGGCCGCGTAGTAGATCGCCTCGGCGGCGACCTCCGGCTGAAAGATCGGCGGAACCGGTTGGGGCTGATAGGGCATCTTGTTGCGACAGTGACGGAACTGCGGCGTGTTCACCGCGGGTAGCTGCACCATACAGAGATGGACGTTGGTTCCTTCATGCAGCAACTCAGAGCGCAGCGAGTCCGTGAAGGCGCGGATCGCGTGCTTCGCGCCGCAGTACGCCGACTGCAGCGGAATCGCGCGGTACGCGAGCGCCGAACCGACTTGGACGATCGTCCCCCGGTTGCGCGGGCGCATCTTGTCGAGGGCAGCCTGCGTCCCCCAAACATAGCCGTGGTAGACGACGTCGGTCACGCGGCGGTACTCCGCCGGCGTAAGCTTGCGGACTGGGCCGAACACCGTGGTCATCGCATTGTTGATCCAGACATCGATCGGTCCGAGCACGTTTTCGACCTGGTCGGCCGCCGCCTGCACCTGCTCTGCGTCCGCCATATCGACGGACAAGCCGAGCGTCTCGACGCCGCACTGCGCCAGTTCCTGCGTCGTGGCCTCCAGCGCGCGCGGACCGCGCGCGAGCACGGCGATCGACGCACCTGCACGCGCGAAACGCCGCGCGAGCGCGCGG
>CAZYWR010000736.1:0-4015 GCA_964651185.1 uncultured Polyangiales bacterium | reverse complement strand
ACCGCTGCGGCGTCGAAGTCGGGCGCCGCGTCGAACGCGGGGCCCGCGTCGCCGTCGGGATCCGGCGCGTCGCCCCCGTCCGACGCACTCGGGGCCGCGTCGTCGAGTCCGGCTCCGTCCTCGCGTACGGGCGAGAGCTCGTAGCCGACACGACCGCAGGCCGTTGCACAACAGACGAGCAAGAAGGCGGCGGTCCGGGTCACGATCGTCATTACCTTCGAGCGCGCCCGTGCGAGTGTACCGCGAGAGCGCGCGCGCTGGAACGGCCCTGCCGTTCTGCGATCGCGTAAGTTCCAAAACGGCGAACCCCCCGCGGGACGCCCGCGAGGGGTTCGCAAAAGCGAGGGGCAAAGTAAGGAGCGCGACCGACCTCGCGCGCGGGCTCAGCCCGGCACGTCTACTCAGAAGATCTCGCGGCCATCGCCCAGCAGGTTCGAGTGGCAGTCGACCGACTTATCGTCGCAGTTCTTGATGAAGGTGTTCATGATGTCTTCCTTCCAGCCGCCGAACCAATCGGCGTGGGCGGAGTAGCCACCGGGCAAGGAGGTGTCGTACATGTCCGAGGCCAGGCGCCAGTAGGTCGGCGCGTTCGCCTCTTCCACTTTGTAGCGGATGTTGAAGGTGAGCTCGGGCAGCGGCACCGGGTGCGTCGAAGGGCAGGTGCCGTTGGCGTACGCCATGTGGCTCTTGTGGTCGCTCGAGTCGAGGTTCTTGCCGTCCCAGCACTGCGGGAAGATGACGGTCATCTGAATCTGCTGGCCCGCGGCGCAGTTCTGGATCGCCGGACCGGTCAGCGAACCGTCGAGGCAGCCCCAGTTCGCCATGTCTTGCGGACCGGTGGAGTTCGCCGAGCCGGCGATCATGCGCAGACCCTTCGGCAGAGCTTGCACCGCGGACGGCGCGATGCCGCGATAACCGGTCTTGTAGTAGAAGTCGCCCTCGAGCGGCTCGACGACCTTGTGGGTGCGCGTGTCGATCACGGCCGGCACCCAATACGCGGTGCGATTCACGGTGCCGCCGCGGCACGTGCCGTTGCCGCTGGTGGCCAGCGAGTCGGCGGTCGACGACGCGTTCGTGAGAGTGTTGCCGAAGAACACGTGCAGGTGCGACGAACCGGGCTTGCCGGGAAACACGATCGGATCGTCGAAGCCCATGTGCGACATCGAGCAGACCGTGCGGAAGGCGCCGATCGTGTCCGGCACGGGCGGTTCGCTGTTCGGCTGCACGCGGTCCACGGAGTAGCCGCGCGAGCCGAGGGGGATCTGCGTCAGATCGATCTGCGTCGCCATCATCGAGCTCGGCATGGCGAGCGTGGTCATCTTTTGCGGACCGTACTCGCAGTGCTTCGATACGCCCGGCGCCGGGTCGCTGCCGAAGTTGCTCACGTTGCAGAGCACCTGCTGATAGAACTCGGCGACCGTGCTGCGGCCGTCGGCGGTGGTGATGCGCACGTCGCGCAGGCCGTTGAAGGTGCAGTTCGAGAACTCGTCAGAGCAGCGCGTCCAGGTGTTGGTGGTGGGATTCGTGCTCGCAGGCGGCATGACCATGCCCGCGCCCGCGTCCTTCGCGGGAGTGGGCATCGTCATACCGGCATCCGCGTTCGTCGCAGGCTTGTTCGAGCCAGCGTCTCTGCGGATGCGATAGAGCTCGGATGTGGCGAGATCTTCGTCGTCGCTGTCCGACGCACCGGGATCCGGTTCGGCACAACCGCCGAGACCCTGCGAAGCGAGCACGAAGATCAAGGCTGCGGTATCGAAGGAACGCTGAGATGAAAGACGGGAAAGCTTCACGCGCTGAACTCCTCTCGTGATCGGCACAAGACATCTCGGTCCTGCCCCGCGTGATTGTCTGCAGCCGGACTGAACGTCCGAGAGACCGGAGTCTGTACCAGCAGCGCGCTGCTTCTCGACGTGAAGATTTGCGCGCACTCGTGCGACAACGCGGCACCGCAAGCTGCGCTTGCATGGCTGGTGTTGTTCAGTTCGTGCGCGAAGGCACGCCGCAACACGTGCAATTCTAGAGCATTTGCAACCGCGATGAGCTACGGAACGCGCGCTCGCTGGGGCGATTTTCCCGACGGCTGCTCCTCACAGCGAAGCGCGCGCGCATGCAAAAAAAATCGGCGCCGTCAGACCTCGCCCGACAGCGCCGACAGTTTTTGTGGACTCTTCCACGCGTGCGCGATCAGCGCAGGTGCCCCATCTTGCCGCTCTGATAGTCGTTCACCGCCTGCACGATCTGCTCGCGCGTGTTCATCACGAACGGCCCGTACGCGGCCACCGGCTCATCGATCGGCTCTCCGCTCAGCACCAAGACGCGCGCGTTTTCGGCGCCGTGGATGCGCACACTGCCGGGCTCGTTCGCATTCCACACCGCGAGCTCGCCGGGCGCGACCCGACGCGCATCTTGGCCCGCGCGAACTTCGCCTTCGAGCGTGAACGTCAACGTGGTGAAGCCCTGCGGCAAGTTGAACTCGGCGTCGCCCTCGCGCGTGAAGCGCAGATCGAACACCGTGATCGGCGTATGCGTGCGTGCCGGTCCGCGCGCGCCCGCGAGCTCGCCCGCGACGACGCGCGCCTCGGCCGCGCCCCGAGACACGCGCGGAAAATCTCGGTCGAGCAGCGCTTGGTAGCCGGGCTTATCCATCTTCGCGCGCGCCGGCAGGTTGACCCACAGCTGCACCATCTCGAGCTCGCCGCCCTGCTCGCTGAAGCGCTGCGAGTGCTTCTCTTCGTGCACGAGGCCCGAGGCCGCCGTCATCCACTGCACGTCGCCGGGCCCTATCGTGCCGCCGCCGCCCGAGGAGTCGCGGTGCTCGATCTCGCCGGCATAGGCGAAGGTCACGGTCTCGAAGCCGCGGTGCGGATGTTCGCCCACGCCGCGCCGCGTGGCGCTCGGCGAAAACTGCCGGCGCGCCGCGTGATCGAGCAGCAAGAACGGGCTCTGCACGCGCGGATCGCCGTCCGGCGTGATCACGCTGCGCACCAAGAAGCCGTCACCGACCCAATGCGTCGAGCTGGCGCGCAGCACGCGCTCGACGCCGCGCAAACCGGCGCCGCTCGTCGCCACGGCGGTCGCCTCTGATGGAATAGACATCTCACTTGTCTCCTTGCTCTGGCCGAGCCGAAGCGCGCGGGTACGGGCGCGAGCGAATGGGAGCTTCGTGCCGGTGTACCAGGTGCTGAGCGCGCCCAAAGCAGCCGCGCCCGCGAGCAACCTACGCCGCGATCTGCGTTCGGTCATAGGCAGCACTCTAAGGCGTGAGCGGCGCGCTGCGAGGGGCCGTTCGCTCGACACTGTGTTGCGCAAAGCGGAACGCCGGCCGGCACGAGCCGGGTCCCAGGGCCAAGGAGGCACGAACTTTTTTGAGTTGAATGCTGTACAAATGAGCACCTATCCGCCAGACTGCGAGCAGCCGAACAGGAGAGGGCGATGCAGAAGGACAGCAACCGCGAGAAGGCGCTCGAGCTGGCGCTGGGCTCCATCGAGAAGCAGTACGGCAAGGGCGCCATCATGCGTCTTGGGGAGAACGAGCACACCGATGTGCCCGTGGTGTCGACCGGCTCGACCTCCCTCGATCTGTGCCTCGGTGTAGGCGGCTATCCGCGTGGCCGTATTATCGAGATCTTCGGGCCGGAGTCGAGCGGCAAGACCACGCTCACGCTGCACGCCATCGCCGAGTGCCAGCGCAACGGCGGCATCGCCGCCTTCATCGACGCCGAGCACGCGCTCGACGTCTCGTACGCGAAGAAGCTCGGGGTCAACGTCGACGAGCTGCTCGTCTCCCAGCCCGACCACGGCGAGCAGGCGCTCGAGATCGCCGACATGCTGGTGCGCTCGGGCGCCGTCGACATGGTGGTGATCGACTCGGTCGCGGCGCTCGTGCCCAAGGCCGAGATCGAGGGCGAGATGGGCGACAGCCACGTCGGCCTGCAAGCGCGCTTGATGAGCCAGGCCTTACGCAAGCTCACCGCCACAGTGCACAAGTCCAACACCATCCTGATCTTCATCAACC
>CAZYWR010000735.1:0-6422 GCA_964651185.1 uncultured Polyangiales bacterium | reverse complement strand
CAGCGATCTGGCTCGCGGCGCGCCGAGCGAGAAGGGCGCGCCGACGCTTACCACCAAAGGCCAAATGCGATGCCCCAGTTGAAGTACCTGGGCGCCAGGTCGATCGTGCCCGTCCCGCGCGCCGACCAGCGCCAGAAGTCGAACAACCGCACGTCGAAGCCGAGCGTGCCGTGCGGTCGGTAGAACGTGCGCTGGAAGCGGCTCGGCTCGAGATACGTCCCGCCGCGCACCTTCATGCGATCGGGCCAGATCTCGCTCTCCACGCCGACCCGCGCACCGTAAGAGATCTTTTGTCCCGAGCGCTCCGGCTGCTGGCTCAGAAACGCGTCGATGCCCTGCCCATCCGCTGTCTTGCCGTACATGATCAAGTCGGTCGAGACGAGCACGTAGCTGCGCGGTTGGTGGCGTCGGTAACGGCGCTCCGCCTCGCGATAGTTCGCCTGCGCGACGTCGAGCGCCTTTTGCGGATCGCTCGGGAGCTGCTCGTAAGGCACTTCGCCGTACGGGTCGGGTGGCATGTACGTGCCATTCGCGATCTGCTCGCGCAGCACGCGGCGCACCATGTTCGTGTTGCGCCAGGGCTGGTTGGTGCGCCGCTCGCCGAACTGATATGCGTACCCGAACGTAATCTGCCAGGGCACGTGCACCTCCCGCGGCAGCACCAGGCCCTCCGCGCGGCGCACGCCGCCCATGTCGATCGACGAATCGCTCTTGCGTAGGCTGGCTGTCACGGGCGTGCAGGCCGCGAAGCCGAGCCGATAGCGCTCGTAAGCGGGCCGCACGAGCACGCCGAACTCCGCGCCCACGCCGCGAAAGGTCGCCAAGTCGTGGCCGCCGAGCGAGAACAACTCGCTGCCGCTCGATCGCGACACGGAGAGCTCGTGGCTCGCGATCGTGAACCCCGCTACGAGGCCGCCGTTCAAGAACGAATAGCCGGCACCGGTGCGGTAGCTCTGAAAGAGCACGTCGAAGTTCTGGCCGTCGCCGCGCAGCCTGTACAACCGGCCCACCCAGTTCACGCCCGCGCCGAAGTAGCTGAACTGCAGCCGCGTGCCGAGCAGCGCCTGCACCGTCTGCGAGGTGGGTGCGCTCGTGCGGCCGTCGTTGTCGAAGTCGTTGCGATTGAACACGCCGCTGAGCCACAGTCCGCCCGTGATGTCGAAGGCGAACCAGTTGATCTCCTTCTCGTAGCGCTCGGCGTAGCCGGCGGGGTTGTAGAGCGCGCCGTCGATGCCGCTGGCGATCGCCGCGTGCGCGCCGGCCATGCCCACGATGCGCCCGCCGCCGAGCACAGGTCCGGTCAAGAGATCGATCGCGTAATTATTCTTCGTGAAGGCCCCCTGCGCGAAGGCCGGCGCGGCCGAACCGAGGCTCCACGCGAGCCCTACGGCGAGCACCATGATCGCGCTCGCGCGCGCCGTCGCGCGCTTCGCCCACGCTCCGATCATCCGCGCGCTTCTAGCCGCTCCGTAAGCTCCTGGCCGAGCGCCTGCGCGGCCTCGATCTCGAGGCGTCGCTCGAGCTCGTGCGGATCCGTCACCGGGGCGGGCGGATGCGCCCGGCGCACGGCCAAGGAACGTTCGGCGGCATCTTCCAAACGGCGCTTGAACACGGGCTCCCGCGCCGCGCGCTCGGCCAGCGCCTCCCGTGCGCGCGAGAGCCAATCGAGGCGCGAGCACACGAGCAGCGTGTCGCAGCCTGCTTCGATGGCAAGGCAGGCCGCCTGCTCGATCCCGTAATGGTCGGCGATCGCCTTCATCTCCAGATCGTCGCTGACGATGAGCCCGTCGTAACCGAGCTCGCCCCGTAGCAGCTCGCTTATCACTTCGCGCGCCAAGGTCGCGGGCACGTCCGGCCTGAGCGCATCGAACACCACGTGCGCGGTCATCAGCGCGGGGAGCACCCCGCGCGCGGCGCGAAAGGGCGCGAGCTCGATCGCGTCGAGGCGCGCGCGCGCATGCGAGAGCCGGGGGAGTGCCAAGTGCGAGTCGAGCTCGGTGTCGCCGTGTCCGGGGAAGTGCTTGCCGCAGGCGAGCACCCCGCCCGCCATCAAACCGCGCGCGAACGCGAACGCCTGCTCGATCACCTGCGCCGGGGTCGCGCCGAACGAGCGATCGCCGATCACGGGATTGGCAGGGTTGGTGTCGACATCGAGCACGGGCGCGAAGTCCATGGTGAAGCCGAGCGCGCGGAGCTGTCGCCCGAGCAGGGTCGCCGCGCGCTCGCTGAGCGCCGGATCGCCGAGTCCGGCGAGCTTGCGCATCGGCGGCAGGCGCAGTACGGGGGACCCCAGCCGCGCTACCCGACCACCCTCCTGATCGACCGCGACCAGCAGGGGGCGGTCCGTGGGAGCGCTCTCGGCCAGCTGCGCGATCAGGGTCGCAATCTGGTGCATCGTCCCAAGATTTCGCTTAAATAAGATCACACCGGCGAGCTCGCCCCCGGCCTCAGGTCGGAGCAGCTCGGCGGGAGCGTCCGTGCCAGCGAATCCGGCGACCAAGACCTGTCCGGCGAGCACGCGCGTTTCAGCGGTAGACATCGCCGATGAGCTTACGGATTTCGACTCGGCGCGCCGCGTAATCGACAGGTCTGAAGGTGGATTTCGGCTGATTCCCGTGGATTCGAGTGCTCCGGAGCTAGCGCAGACGTCATCGGACCGGCTCCCTCGACGCAAGGTGCCCGAACCGATGCGTTATAAGGGCTTGATCGCGCGAGATCGCGTGGACCCGGATGCCGCCAAGGTAGTCAAAAGGCTTACCCGCAGCGGCCATCTCGCCTATCTCGTGGGCGGCGGCGTGCGCGATCTCCTGCTCGAGCAGAAGCCGAAGGATTTCGACATCGCCACCAGCGCGCGGCCGCACGAGGTGCGCGCCTTGTTCCGCAATTGCCGGGTCATCGGGCGCCGCTTCCGGCTTGCCCACGTGCTGTTTTCGGGCGGCAAGATCATCGAGGTTGCGACCTTTCGCCGCGACCCGCGCGATGACGACGCGCCGCTCGTCGATCAAGTGGCCGAGGGCGAGGCCGTGCGGTTCGTGCCCCAGCGCCGGCCGGTCGACGAGCAGGCGGACTTGTTGATCCGCCACGACAACGCCTTTGGCGAGCCGCACGAAGACGCGCTGCGTCGCGATTTCACCATCAACGGGCTCTTCTACGACCTCGAGCGCGATGAGGTCATCGACTACGTCGGTGGCGTCCCCGACGTACGCGCGCGCACGGTGCGCACCATCGGCGATCCGGCGATCCGCTTTCGCGAGGACCCGATCCGCATGCTGCGCGCGATCAAGTTCTGTGCGCGCCTGGATCTCGGGATCGATCCGGAGCTCTACGACGCCATGATCGACCAGCGCCAGACGTTGAGCCGCGCCTCGCCGCCGCGCACCTTCGAGGAGATCCTGCGGCTCTTGCGCGGAGGCGCCGCCCAGCGCTCGTTTTACTTGCTCTGGGACACGGGGCTGCTCGCCGTGATGTTGCCGGAATTGGCCGCGTACCTCGACGACGTCGGCGAGGAGCGGGACCTCGTGTGGAAGCGCCTGCTCGCGGTCGATCGGCGCGCGGCCGAAGGGCACCTGCCGAACGACGCGATCTTGCTGGCGGTGCTCTTGCAGTCGCCGGCCGAAGAGTACATGGAGGGCGAGAAAGACCCAGCGCTGGCGTTCGACGCCTTCATCGAGGACATGGCCGCGCGCTTCACGGTGCCGCGGCGCATTCGCGAGCGTATGCGCATCCTGCTCTCAGTGCAGCGGCGCCTTCGCGAGGGGAAGGTGGGCAACCTGGCGCGGCGTGAGTTCTTTGCGGATGCAGCGCTGCTATCGGGGCTCGATCTCGAGGCGCGCGGCCTTCCGGTGCCGGCCTGGGCCTACGACGTGTCCCGTTACGTCGAGCCCGGCGCCAAGAAGGGCAAGCGCGCGGAGTCAGGTTAGGTCCGGCGCTGCGCGTCGTGATCGCCCTGGCTTGACAAGCATAGATTGGATCGATTGGCTGGCTTCGATCACATCTATGTTAGTTTTTCGAGCCTCGGAACTCTGAGCGCTGTTCTCGGAGGAACGGCCGGTCGATCTGCTCGACGTATTGATCGAGGTCGCCGCGCGTGACGCCGCAGGCCTTGAAGTGCTCTTTCCAGGTGTCGACGACGCGCACCACCGCACGCACCTCTTTGAGCGCAGCACTTCGATCGAGCGCAAACATGCGACTCATCGACAGCGCGTTGGTGAGCGTGGAGTCTGCTTCCTCGTCCCCGACACGCATCTGTTGGAAGCCCAAGGCTTGGCCCGACGGCAACACATCGTAGGCCGGAGAGAGCTCGTACTGCTGCGCGTCGGTCACGAGGAGCGCGTGGTTCTTCTCGTGATCGTCGGTGTTGTCGAGCAGGATGTTGAACACCATTCGGCGAAAGAGCTCGCGCATGTGCGAAAGGTGACGATCGCCCTCGACGACTCCGCGCCGACGCAGCAGCTGCGCCAACTCTGGATAGCCGTAGCGCTCGCCCGCGGCCCGCAGCGCCACCTGTGCGGACAGGCTATGCAGGCGCGTCGAGCCACTGCGATCAAAGCGCTTGATCGCCACGGCGTGGCCCGAGGTCAAGCGCACGGGCAGGGTCTGCGCGACACGAATGCGCGCTTTGTGCGCGAGCGTCATGGAGGCGTGTTCGATCAAGGGTGTATCGGTCGGCTCGCCGTCTGAAAATTTGATGACCCACTGCTCGCCGGCGATGTTGACCAGCGCCTTCGGTCGCGCGCCACCCATCGTCGCGCCGGGCGAAATCAGCCGCTTTTGCGCTGCCGGCACGGGCTCGTTGGCCAGCACTTTCCGGATCAGCTCGTGAATGCCGTCGGCATCCTGGAGCGTGGGCAAAGGTCCGAGCCGGCGCGGCAAATAGCTCTGTGCGGAAGTCGAGACGCCGAGCGCGCCGAAGCGGTCGTCTCCGGCAAAGTAGAGATACTCGAGCAACGACAAGCGCGGCGGTTTGTCGATGAAGCGAATCACGCGCTCGCCCCAGCGATCAGGACGGGCGTCATCCACGGCGCCCGCTGCCGTGCCTTTTTCTGGCGGCAGGAACTCGTCCGGGAGCAACGGTAGGTCTTCGCTGAGCGCAAAGCCACGCGCGAGCCAATCCTCGCCATAGCGCAGCGACACGCCCTGCGTGGAACGCAGCAGGTTCAACTCGCCGATCATGACCGGACGTTCGGGTCGCGTGAGCAGCCAGAGATAGAGCTGGTCCGTGACGTGATAGGGCGTCGCGCGCGCATCGGTCATCGCGGGCTCTTCTTGCGGCTCAGCCGGGCCTCCGCGGACGCTGCGGCGCGCACGGCGCGACGTTTCATCGCCGCACGCACATCGCTCTCGAGCGCTCCGCGGTCGTGCGCCGGCGCGGCCAGCTCGGGCAAGGCGGTCACGCGCCCCATCAACCACAACGCGGTTGCGTAAATGCCGGCGCCCACGCCTGGATCTCCGCGTTCCATGCGGATGAGCGTCGGCACGGAGATGCCCAAGCGCTTGGCCCAGGCGCGTTGGGACTCGCGCCGACGGACCCTTGCGACGGCCAGGTTCTCGCCCAGTGCGCGCATGGCCTGCGCGACAGCTGGGGGCAGCGCGAGCAGAGCCTCCGGACGTTTTGGCATCACAAAGACATTATCGAACATCAACATTCAGGCAAATAGATTTGTCCTCGCGGGGTTTGCGCAAGCGCGCGAGCGCCGCCCTTTACGCTCTTCGGCGAGCTCAGTCCTTCACATCGATCGTGAGGCTCGCGTAGCGGGGCAGCGCGTCGGCGAACGTGTCCGGGTCGGGCACGCCGCTTTCGACGTTCGTGATCGACAACATCACGGCCGCGGTCGCTGCGTCGAGCTCCACCGAGACCTGACTGACGGCGTCTCTGCGTGACTCCTGGTCGAGTCGTGCGAGCGGCTCATGCGCGGCGTTGAGGCGCGTCGCTGCGAGGACGAAGCGCGCGCCGGGCTGCCCTCTCAGCCAAGCCCGCAGGCGCGTGCCGGCCCTCGGGCGATCGAAGCGCACGAGTACGCGTTCACTCCCGAGCGGCTCGAGCGGCGGCCCGAGCGGTACCAGGAACGCCGGCAACGAGGCCGCGGAGAGCTCGCGCAGCTCGGCCTCCCCGGCGCGCGCGGCCGCGTCGCCCAGCTCGGCGGCGATCGATGCGAACTGCTCGTGCCGCAGCTCGAGCACCTTTGCGATCGCTTCGAACAGATCCGGGCTGCCGCGCAGATCGAGCCCCTCCCAGGTGCGTTGCCGTGCGAGCTGCCACATCTCGTCCAGGAATACGCCGCGATTGCGATCTTGCCGGGCCCCGAGCCGCACGAGCCACGCCGCGCCGCTGGCGCTTTCGTCGCGCATGAAAGGGTTGCGCTCCGAGACGGGCGCGGGATCGCCGTCGCAGCCCAGGTCGCCCGTGACCAAATAAGCGAAAT
>CAZYWR010000734.1:0-11644 GCA_964651185.1 uncultured Polyangiales bacterium | reverse complement strand
TGGAAGGCGCTCTTTTTGGCGGTCGCCGCGGGCGCGGGAGGGCGCGCTTCGACGAGCGGCGCAGGGGCGCTCGGCGCGAGCGCGCTGCCAGGTCGCGCGACGGTCCCGGCGGCGAGCTCGATGCCCTGCTCGCGCGCGTGCTTGCGCGCCGACGGCGACGCAGGGGCCGTCGCGATCGCCGCGGGGCCACCGTTCGCGCTGCGTGCGGCCGGGGCCGGCGCGGCTTCGGGCTTGGCTTGGACCGGCTGTGCCTCGCTCGGCTTCGCGGGTGGGGCGTTTTCGGGCGCCCGTGCAGGCGGCGGCGGGATGGCAGGCGTGGGCCTGGTCGCGGCCGGCGCGGGGCGCGCGACCTGTGCGCCCGCGCCGTTTTCGTCGACGATGCAGAGACCTGCGCCCACGCGCACGACTTCGTCTTCTTGGGCCAGCAGCTTGCTGATCACACCGGCGACCGGCGAAGGCACTTCGCTGTCCGCCTTGTCCGTCAGGACCTCGACCACCGGCTGATCGCGCTCGACGCGATCGCCCTCTTTGACGAGCCACTTGCCGATCGTGCCCTCGACCACGCTCTCGCCGAGCTGGGGCATCGTGACGGTCGTGCTCATGCTTCTCCTCGCTTGTGGGGTGGTTAGCGGGTGCGCCTATCTAACGCCCGGGCGCTGCGCTTGCAACGATTCCGACGGCGCAAGCGGCCGGGCGCTCCATGCATTGCAGGGCGACCGTACCAGCGCCCATTCCTCGCGCTCGCGCGCGCATCGACCCGCGGCATTGTATATGATGCCTCGGGTGTGATCGACGTGAGCAGAACATTTTCGGGTGCTTGTCGTGGCTGATCTCGAAGAGCACGCGTTCAAGCGCGACAAGCGCTTCGTGGTGCGGCTCGTGCTCGCGCTCGCGCTCGCCGCCGTGGCGGGCGCATTCATCTACGGACGCCTCACCAGCGCGCGGACGGCGGGCTGTGCCGCGGACGCGCTGCTCGGCAGCGAACCGGCCCAGTGAGCGCGCAGGCCGAGCGCGTATACTTGGCCACACCATGGAGCGGCTGCGCGTTCTCACTCTGAACATCTGGCACCGCGAGGCGCCCTGGGAGCAGCGCCGCGAGGTGATTCGACGCGGACTCCGCGCGCTCGACCCTGACATCGTCGGCCTGCAAGAGGTGCTCGAGCTGCGCGCTGGCGATGCGCTTCAAAGCCAGGCGTCCGAGCTGTTCGCGGAGCTGCCGTATCGCTACGTGTTCGGGCGTGCGCAAGAGCTCGGCCCCGGGTTCGAGTTCGGGAACGTGATCGCGGCCAAATACCCGCTGCGCGGGCGCCAGGTCTGGCCGCTGCCTGGGGAAGAGAGCGGCGAGACGCGCAGCGTCGTGCACGCGCGCGTGGCGGCGCCGTGGGGCGAAGTGCCGGTGTTCGTCACGCATCTGAACTGGAAGCTCCACCATGGGTCCGTTCGCCAGCGTCAAGTCAGGCATTTGACGGAGCTGGTGCAGGCGCAGGCGCCGATCGGCGAAACATTTCCCCCCATCCTGATGGGCGACTTCAACGCCGAGCCGGATTCGGATGAGATCCGGTTTCTGCGCGGTTTCAGCGCGCTCGGCGGCGAGACCGTGTACTTCGCGGATGCCTGGGTCTACGGGGGCGACGGCGAGCCGGGGTACACGTTCGATCGCCGCAACCCCTACGCGGCGCGCGCCCACGAGCCGCCGCGCCGCATCGACTACATCTTCGTACGAGGGCCCGACGCGGCGTGGCACGGTGAGCCGCTCACCACACGTCTGGTATTCCAGGAGCCCGAGGATGGGGTCTGGGCTTCGGATCACTTCGGGCTCTACACGGAGCTGAGCCTGGGCCCCGAGACGCCCGCATTCGAGCCGACCTGACGCGCGCCGGGGCGGCCGCCTCGAGCCCCCGCAACCCCGGCGCAGCCGTCACGCGGCGTTCAGATGAGAGCGCGCGACGTACGCGTCCCCGTGCGCCTCCCCGCAACCCCGGCGCAGCCGTCACGCGGCGTTCAGCGCGGCGCGAGCACGAGTCCGGTCACGGCGTGGCCGTCGAGCAGGGCGTAGCGCCCGAGGAAGCGCTCGCCGCGCGCGAAGGCCTGGCCGACGTCCACCAGCATGTGCACCTCGAACGTCCCGTTCGCAGCGAACGCGAGCTCGACGTCGTGAAAGCCGACCCACGCGCGGCTCACGCAAAACTGCGCCTTGTAGAAGGCCTCTTTGGCGCTGAACAGCAAGGTCGCGCGCTCGGCCGCCTGCGTCTCGTCGCCGGCCGCTTCGAACCAGGCGATCTCGCCGGCGCTCGCGACGTGCTTCCACAGCTCGCGCCGCACTCGGCCGCGCACTTCTGCGTCGACCCCGACCCCGGCGTGATCGCGGCGCAGCGCGGCGATCGCCATGCACAGGCCCTCGGCGTGCGTGATGCTGCCCCAGGCCGCGCTCGGCCAGCCGACCGAGCGATCGGGCTGATGGGGGAGGGCGCCCGGGCTGAGCCCGAGCTCGCGCAGGGCCCTGCGGGCGGCGGTTCGCCCGAGCGCGAACTCGGTCTTGCGCTTGTCGACCGCGCGCGCGATGAAGGCCTCCTCTTCGGGGTAGAGCGGTTCGGTCAGGTCCGGATCCGAGAGTTCGACCACACGCACGGTGGGCGGGAACAGGGGAGGGAGCGCCAGCGCCATCGGCCGGAGTATAGCCGGGCTCCCACAGCGCGTTTTGCCCCGTTGACCGCGCGAAGGCCGTGGTTATCGATGCGCGCGTGCGGGGGCCTGATCGCACCGCGCCGCGGTGCGTCCATGCTTAAGCGAGCGCTCCGCTGTATGTACGTACTTTGCTTGCGCGCGCGAACGCGCGCTTGGTTCAACATCGTCATTTCGAAAACAGGAGGGCAGCGTGGCCAACGTGCGTCCGCTCAGTGATCGCATTCTCGTAAAGCGCCTCGAGTCCGAGGCCAAGACCAAGGGGGGCATCATCATCCCCGACACCGCCAAGGAGAAGCCGATCGAAGGCACCGTGGTGGCGGTGGGGCCGGGCAAGGTGCGCGACGATGGATCGCGCCGCGAGGTCTCGCTCAAGCAGGGCGATCGCGTGCTGTTCGGCAAGTACGACGGAACCGAGGTGAAGATCGACGGCGAAGACTACGTGATTTTGCGCGAGTCGGACGTGCTCGCGGTGTTTTGATCGTCCTCCGCAGGCACAAGAGGATTTCAGAGCCGCGGCAGCGAAGCAGATCGCGTTCGAGAGGGGGCGCGCGGCCGTATTCTTCGCGGCGTCAACGCCGTGAACGTGGCCGCGCCAGCCATGCCCGACATGGGCATGTCGCGTCGAACGGACGTGTAGAGCGCCGATCGCCGTGCTGCGGGCGGCGCTTTACTTGGCCGAGCCACAGATGTTCGTGGGGACGTTGCTGAGACAACGCGCTCCTTGCCCAGGGTACAGCACGCCGTCGCCGCAGCCGCAGAGCGCAGAGGAGACGTCCATGAGCGCTGGCTGGCCGTCGGCAGTGATCGCCAGCGTCCCGCAGAGGGTCGCGGGCACGTTGCTCAAGCATTGGAACTGGCCCGCGCTCCAAAGCTGTCCGTCGCCGCACCCGCAGTAGAACTCGGGCTGCCAAGACAGCGCCGGATCGCTTTCGCTGGTGATCGCGACCGCGCCGCACAGATCGGTCGCCACGTTGCTCAGGCAGGGAAACTTACTGGCATCCGCGCGCTGCCCAGCGCCGCAGCCGCAGATGAACTCGGGCTGCCAGGAAAGCGCCACGTCGCTAGGCTGCGTGATGGCGAGCGCGCCGCACAGGTCCGTCGCGACGTTGCTCAGGCAAATGGGCTTTCCCGGATCGGCGCGCTGCCCCGCGCCGCAGCCGCAGTAGTACTCGGGTTGCCAGGACAGCGCGTGATCGTCGGCGCTCGTGATTTGCCAGCCGCCGCAGATCGTCGGATCCAGGTTGTTCAAGCAAGGGAACTTGCCCGGATCGTTCAGCTGCCCGTCGCCGCATCCGCACATGTACTGAGGCACGGTCGCGAGCGACGGGTCGCCGTTTTGCGTCACGGCCTGCTTTCCGCACACGTCGGTGGCGACATCGCTCAGACAGCGAAAGGCGTTCGGATCGGAGGTCACGCCCTGGCCGCAGCCGCACAGGAACTCGGGCACGTCATCGAGCTCCGGCCCGTTATCCATCACGCTGTGACCGCCGCACTGATCCGGCGGCAGATTGTTGAGGCACGGCACCCCGTCGCTGCTGTATCGCGTGGTATCGCTGCAGCCGCACACGTACGTCGGGATCTGTGACAGGGAGGCGGCATCGACCGTGATCCCGACGCCGGCGTCTTCTGGAACGGGCATGACCGTCGCTGTGTCCATCATGGCCGTCGCCGCGTCGGTGGTGATCACCGCCGCGTCGGTGATCCCGAGTGAGGCGTCTTCTGGCTGCCCGCACGCGAGCCACAGCGCCGTGAATGCCAGCGCGGGTAGCGAACTCCAACAGGCCGACTCACGGAACATGCATCGACTCCTTGTTACGGCGTCGGCGCTGCTCCCAGCTGTGAGCTCCGGCCGGCGATCCGGAATCCGAGCGGACCCGGGGCTTTGCCACGAAAGCACACGATCACGGGGAATTTCAACGATCGGATCGGAATTACCCGAGCGGCATTGCAGTTCTGGCGCGCGGGGAGAGCATCGAGCCCGCAAATGACAGCGCGGACACGTCCTGCTCGCGAAGATTTGGGCTCTCTGTGCGCTCGAAAACGCCGGCTCGGTCAGCTGCGTAGGAGGATCAGACTGATCACCATCAGCGCGAAGGTCGCCGGCGCGACGGTGACGAAGAGCCAATATCCAGACTCGGCCTGCTCGGCCTGAGCTTGTGCAGCGGCGCGCGCGGGCGCGTGCAGAGCGGGTGTCTGTGCCATCTCATACGCCTCCTGTGTGGGTCGGAACACCGAACCAACTCGCAAACCACGTGCCGCCCGCCGCTGATCTCGCGGGCGGGGGCTCGGTTCGCTTCGAGGAGTGGGGGGCTTTTTTCCTGGCCTCCGCGCGGCACATGGCAAGGATTCGCTGATCTCGTTTGCGGTCGGATCCAAGGACTCCGAGAGAGGGTGTGCGCTGCTGACACGGTTGTGGACACCATGCTTGGAGGGTTGAACGATCGGCGCCTGACGCGATCAGCTGCGCTCCGGCGAGGAAAACACCCCCCTCTCCGCCGAGTGCACCGTGACCCTATCAGCGAGCCGGAGAAGGATTAGCGGCGTTTGTAGAGGATGACGCCACTTTCGCCGACGGCGCGCACGACGCCGTCGGAGCTCGCGCCCACGGCGAACAGCGTCAGATCGGCGGGTGCTCGTTCGCGGGTCCAAGTGGCGCCGTCGTAGTGGAGGATGGTGCCGGTGCTGCCGACCGCGTAGATGTCGTTCTTGCCGCGGCCCCAGACGCCGTAGAGCGAATAGCCGTCGCCTTGTTGCGAGACGGACCAGGCAATGCCGTTCCAGTGGAGAATCGACCCCAGCGTGCCGACTGCCCAGACGTCGTTCGCTGCGCTGCCCCAGATGTTGCGCAGCCCTGCGTCGGCGGAGCCGGCGGCGGGGACGACCGTCCAATGCGCGCCATCCCAGTGCAGTACGGTCGCAGCGTCGCCGACGGCCCAGGTGTCTTCTGCCTTACTGCCCCACACGTCGTAGAGATCTTTCGTCGTGGGCGCCGTCATGCTTTGCCAGCTGGTGCCGTTGAACAGCCCGAGCACAGTGCCGCCTGCGCCTACGGCCCACGCCGACGTGGCGGACGCGGCCCAGACCCCGCGCAGCCAGTGATCGGTACCGCTCTCGGCGCTCTGAAAGCGCGCGCCGTCCCAGCGCACGATCGTGCCCGCCGTGCCCACCGCCCAGGCGAGGTCCGGTGCCACCGCGCAGCCGGCGTAGAGCGCGCGCTCGGAGTCGACGGGCACCTTCGCGTAGTTTCCGGCGGTGCGTTGCAGCGCTTCGTCACCGACCACGAACAGCGTGTTCGCTCCCGGCACCGAGAAGAGATCGAGGTAGTTCGCGTCGCCGCCGTTCGTGTAAACGGTGCGCTGCTCGCCGCTCCAGCGCACGACCGCGCCGTGCGCGCCCACGCTCAACAAGTCACCGTTGTCTGCGCCTACGAGCGCGCTCAAGTCGTCCGTGACCCCGCTCGCGCGCGTGCGCCAGGTCTGGCCGTCGTACGTGTAGAGCGCGCCGCCTGCGCCGCTCACGATGATCTGATTCGGCGCGAGTGCGCGCACCGCATAGAGGTCGACCTTGGGCAAAGTGAGATCGATCTGCGTGAAGCTCGTGCCGTCGAAGTGGAGCACGCGGCCTTGCGCGCCGACTACCCATACGTCGTCTTTCGTCAGGCCATGAATCGCGTTCAGCGTGCCGCCGCCGGGCAGATCGCTCTTCGTCCAACTCTGCCCGTCGAACGCGACCAGCGTGCCGGAGTCGCCGACCGCCAGCACGTGATCGGCGGCGCTCCCCCAGATCGCGCGCAAGCTGACGTTCGCGGGCGCCATCTGCTTCGACCAGCCTTGCGCGCCATAGCGGTAAAGCGTGCCGGCGCTGCCGACCGCCCAGACATCGGCGGCGCTCGCGCCCCACACGCCGTATAGATCGGGGCGAGAGCCCGCCCCGGCGTCGGGCGTCGCGTCCGCCACCGTGATCGTGCTCCAGGCGTTCCCATCGTAATGCAGGAAGGTCAGCGCATCGCCGACGATCCAGGCTTCGCTCTCTACCGCCGCAGCGGCGCGCAAGCTCGTGCGCACGTCGAGCGCGATGCCGCGCAGGTCGGTGCCATCGAACTGCAGGAGCGCGCCCGCTTCGCCAGCCAGCCAGATCTCACGGGCGCCAGTATGCACGCCCGCATAGAGCGCCTGCACAGTAGGGTGCGGCCGATCGAAGCACCAGTCGTCGACGGAGCAGACCACGTACGGACTCGGCGGCGCGCCGGAGTCCGCGAGCGCGGGCGCGTCCATGAGCGGCGCGGCGTCGGAGGCATCGCTGGCGAGCTGTGCATCGAGCAGCGACCCGCCGTCCATCTGCGAGTCCATCTTCTCTGCGATATCGCCTCCGCAGCCGACGAGCGCGGCCGTCAGGACGAGTGAACCCGCGAGCCCTGTCTTCATGGCGCTCCTTCAGATCAAGATCGTGCCGCAAAGCTGACACTGGATGGTGCCGCCGCAGCCGTCGGAGAAGGTGGTCTGGGGCCCGGGCACGCAGTTCTCGCCCTGGCCGTAGTCGAGGCAGGTGAGCGGCGCGCAGCAGCTGTTGCCCACGCACTTCTGTCCGCCCGGACAGCTGCAGTCCACGGTACCGCCGCAGCCGTCGGACAAGCTTCCGCATTGGCCGATGTGCGCCGAGCAAGTCTCCGGCTGGCAGCAATCGAGCCCGTTGTCGATGCAGCGCTCGCCGCTCGCGCAGGCGCCGCAGCTCTCGCTGGCGCAGCCGTTGTTCACGGTGCCGCACACTTTGTTCTGCGCCGCGCAGCTGGTCTTGGGCGTGCAGACACCGCAGACGTTGGCGACGCCCGCGCCCCCGCAGGTCTGGCCGTTGGTGCAGCCGCTGCCGCAGCTGACCTGATGCCCGCAGCCATCGCTCACCGTGCCGCAGTTCTTGCCAGCGCACGGGTCGGCTTTGGGCGTGCAGACGCCGCAGACGTTGGCGACGCCCGCGCCCCCGCAAGTCTCAGGGCTCGTACACGTGCCGCAGGTTACTTGATGGCCGCATCCGTCGTTGACCGTGCCGCAGTTCTTGCCCATGCAGGCGTTGGGGTTGGGCGTGCAGACGCCGCACACGTTGGCGACGCCGTTGGCACCGCAGGTCTGCGGACTGGTGCAGGTCCCGCAGCTGACGTTCGCGCAGCCGTTGTTCACGGTGCCGCAGCTTTTGCCGGCGCAGGCGTTGGGGTCGGGCGTGCAGGTGCCGCAGACGTTGGCGACCCCGCCGTAACCGCAGAAGCTGTTCTGCGAGGCGTCGCAGCTGCCGCAATTTTGCGTGACCCCGCAGCCGAGATCGACGTCGCCACAGTTCTTGCCGAGCGCGGCGCAGCTGGTCGGCGCGCAGCACGCGCCGCGATAGCACTGCTGTCCGCTCGCGCAGTCGCCGCACTTGAGCTTGCCGCCGCAGCCGTCGTCGATCTCGCCGCAAGTCACGCCCTGCTCCGCGCAGCTGGTCGGCACGCAGCTTACGCACACGTTGTCCACGCACCGCTCGCCCGGCTGGCATGTGCCGCAGTTGACCGCGGCGCCCGTGCAGGCGTGCGTGATGTTGCCGCAGTCCTTACCCTGCGCGGCGCATTCGGGGGGTGGCGCTGGCGGCACGCACTGGCCGTTGGCGCAGCTTTCGCCGCTCGGGCACATGCCGCAGTTCAGGGTCGCGCCGCAGCCGTCGCTGATGGTGCCGCAGCTCTTGCCCTGCGCCAGGCACGAGGTGGGCGCGCAGCTCTTGCACTTGTGATCGACCGCGTCGCAGGCCATGCCCGTCGCGCAGCCGCCGCAGCTCAAGTTGCCGCCGCATCCGTCGGGCAGCATTCCGCACAATTGATCGGCGGTGCAGTCGAGCGGCTTGCAAGCCTCGCACTGACCGGCGCGACATACCTGGCCGGCAGCGCAGCTGCCGCACGCGAACGCGTCCCCGCAGGCGTCGAGTTTGGCGCCACAAACCGCTCCGGCGCACATCGTCGCGGGTGCGGCGCAGGTATGCGTGTCCGCGGCGCAGACCGTTCCGCTCGCGCACGTGCCGCATGCGAGCACGTCTCCGCAGCCGTCATCGATGCGCCCGCAGGTCGCGCCGAGCAGCGCGCAGCTGGTCGGCGTGCACGCGCTCGGCCCGCTCGCCGTCCCGCCATCACGTCCGCCACCGCCGTCTCCGCCGGTTCCGCCCGCGCTGCCGTCCGGGCCTGAGCCCGCGCTGCCGTCTCCGCTCGCACCGTCCAAGCCGCCAGCGAGTGCGCCGTCGCCCGCCGCGCTCGCGTCGTCCAGCTCGTCGTCGAGCCCGCCGTCGCCGGCGATCCCGCGGCGCGCTCGCTTGGCGGAGCAGGCGGCGAGCAGCGCGCAGGCGAACATCACGAGCGCCACGCTACGTAACTTACAGACCGTATGCATGAGACTCCTCGACAGTGCAGACGACTGAGAGCGGGCCTGAGTCTAAGTCAGGCACGGGTCGCTCGATAGAGCGTTCAGAGCAGCGGCGGAATGGTGATGCGGGCCAGATCGGCTCCCCCCGGGTACATGTAGCTCGTGTACTGACCATACCCGTACACAGTCAGGCCGATCTCCTGATCCGCGTCGAGCGTGTGGACGGCGCTCGAGCCTTCGAGCAGGACGTTGGCGACCGCGTACGCGCCGCCGCCCACCGGGCTGAACTGGCTCGCGGGGAGGGCGCTGCCGTCGAGGCGCACCATGGCGTCGGGCTTGGCGATGATCGTGGCGATGTTCGCCGAGTAGGTGAGCGGCGCCGTGAACAAGTAGGAGTTCCGGTATTGGGCGACCGGCACTGCCGTCGAAAGGGAAGGATCGCCGACCCACACGTCGCCGCCGAGCGCTGCCCTGAGCGCCGCCTGACCCTCCATGTAGATCGCGACGACGACGGGCTTATCGCTCTGCACATGTGCATCGTCGGACAGGGATAGCTCGAGCATTTGCCCCGCGGCGAGCAGCGCATCTTCGTGCACCGCGGGGTCGAAGTGCACGTGCGTGTCGGCGGCGATCGCGGCGATGCGCGCCACGTAGGGCAGGGCGGTCGTGCCGTCCGAGAACACGGGCCGCGTCAGTACGTACTCGCTGCCGAGCGTGTCCTCGGGGAAGACCACCTCCTCGAGGTGATCGCAGGCTTCGACATCCGCGGTGGGCACGTTTGCGCAGCTGTGGCCGGAAAGCACCTGCACGGGCTTGTCGGCGCGGATACGTGTGCCGCTCACGTCGCTCGACGACGCAGCGACCAGCTCGAGCACGCCGCCGCGATCGAGCGTGATCGCGCCTCCGCTGGCGTCGAGGCCGCCGCCGGCGGCCAGGCTTCCGGCCCCGAATACCTGCACCTTGGTGGCGTCTTCGGTGGCAGTGACCGCGATGAAGCCGGCGCCGTTCGCCTGCGAGGGCCAGGCGAGGACCGTGTAACTTCCCGTCAACGCGGTCGCCGGCAAGAGCAGCGAGGCATCGTTCGAGTACGAAAAGCACTGGTCTACGATCGAATCGGCGCACTGCCCGCGCACGGTCGGACAGGTCGCCGGGGCCGGCGTGATCTCGTATTGGAGCGGGCTGAATTGATAGACGGTGACCGGTCGATCCGAGCGCACGCGGTACGCACCGGCACCCAAGACGCGGGAGACACCGGGCGGGGGCGGCAGCGTGCAGGCGATGTCGCCGCCCTTGAGCTCGTCGACCCACGGCAGCTCGAAGGTTTGCAGTTGATTGGCGGCGACCATCGCCTCCTGCACCACGGTGTCGCCCCGCGTGATCGTCACTTTGGTGGTCTGCGCGGAGGTGTTCGAGACGGCGACCGCGAAGTTGAACTGGCTCCAGACGGGATTGAGCGTCACCGTCGGGTAGTAATCACATCCGATGTAGCTGTCGTGAACCTGACTTAGATCGCACTCACCCAGGCAGCCCGAAGGCGTGCAGCTGAGGCCTTGCACCGGATCGCAAGCGTAGTGCGCCAGCGTGCCATCGTCGCGGCAGAAGGTCGCGGCGCCGTTCGCGCAGGCGCGCTGACCGGGCGTGCACTCCGCGCAGCCCGGGCCGTCGATACAGCGGCGGCCTTGGCTCGCGCAGTCCTGGCGTACCGCGCCGGGATCGCAAGAGATCGCGAAGTCTCCTTCGCAGCGAAACGCGCCGCCCCGGCAGGCTCCCGCGCCCGCGTCTGCGCCGCCGTCCTCTGTACCGCCATCCTGCGCGCCCGCGCCGCGTTCCTTGGAGTGGCCACAGCCCGTACTGGCGAGCAGACAAAGTAAGACCGCACGCGGTCGCATTGAGCTGACGCGCATCCCCATCGTTCGCGAGCGTATCACGCGCCGATCGCGCGATGCGCGTCGTGTACAGCGATGGTGAGCGCCGGCGCAATGAGCGATCTCTCGCGTCGTCGAACGTGCGAGCGAGGATGTGGGCACCTGCTCACGTCGCGTGCCGTCCGCCGCGCCCGGACGCGTACGTTGACTGCCCGATCTGCGGATGCTACGCGCTCTTGCATCACGCTGGAGAGGCCAACATGGGGATTGCGCGCGCGCTCGAACGCGTGAAGCAACAAGCCAAGCAAGGTGGGCTGAACGCGGTGATGGTGAGCTTGGGTGAGGAGCTGCGCAGCAGCGCGATCCCGGCCCCACTGCGGGGCGCCGCGCAGCGCCTGGCAGCGCTGTTCGAGCGCGAACGGCCCCATACGTCTCGAGAGGATGGCGACGTCGCAGTCGCCGCGGGCGGACACGGCGCGCTCGCGACAGCGGCGCGCGAGCAGAACGCGGGCGAGCCGCGCACGGGCGTAGCCGAGCAACGCGCAGGCGGCGCGGACGCGCACAACGCAGACACCGCGTTTGGCGACGCGCGTGAGGCCGCGGGGAGCGAGGCCGCGAGCAGCGCGGTACCGCCGTCGTTTGGGACGAGCGCGCGCGAAGAGCGCGACGCGAGCGCGACAAATGCGGCAATCCAAGCCGCGGGCGTGCGCGCCTGGGTCT
>CAZYWR010000733.1:0-2886 GCA_964651185.1 uncultured Polyangiales bacterium | reverse complement strand
GGCTTCGATCCCGAGAGCGAAGACCCGATGCAAGCGGGCATCGCGCGTCAGGTGCGCTCGGCGCTCGCCGAGGCCGACGTGGTCTTGTGCGTGCTGGACGCCAGCGCTGAGCCGCTGTCGGCCGATCGCGAGGCGGTGAAGCTCCTGCGCCGCGCGCAAAAGCCCGTCTTGTTTATCGCCAACAAATGCGACTCCGAGCGACGCGCGGCCGAAGCCGTCGCGCTCTACGAGCTCGGGATCGAAGAGCTCTGGCCGGTCAGCGCGCTCCACGGCCGCGGCTTGGGCGAGCTCGAAGAGGCGCTCGCAGCGGCGCTCCCCCCGCCCAAGCAGGTCGCCGAGACCGGCTACGAGGACGCGCCGCACCTCGCCATCGTGGGCCGCCCGAACGCGGGCAAGTCCTCGCTCGTGAACCAGCTGCTCGGCGAAGAACGCCAGCTCGTGGATGCGCGTCCCGGCACCACCGTCGACAGCATCGACACCCTGCTCGAGCGCGGGGAGCGGCGTTACGTGCTCATCGACACAGCCGGCATCCGGCGCAAGTCGCGCAAAAAGGAGAACGTCGAGCAGCTCGGCATCCTACAGGCCGTGCGCGCGATCGAGCGCTCGGACGTGGTGGTGCTGATGGTGGACGCGGCCGAGGGCGTGGCCGAGCAGGACGCCAAGATCGCGGGCATCGCCACCGATCGCGGGCGCGCGCTGATCGTGGTGCTGAACAAGAGCGACCTGCTCGCACGCGACGAGCTCGACAAAGCCGTCGCGCGCACGCGCGAGGTGCTCAACTTCGCTGCCTTCGCGCCGATCGTGACGCTCAGCGCGCTGAGCGGGCGCGGCACCACCAAGCTTTTGACGGAGGTGGATCGCGCGATGGAGAGCTTCCGGCGGCGGGTCACCACAGGCGAGCTGAACCGCTTCTTCGAGCAGGTGCTCGCGCATCACCCGCCGCCGCCGCAAAGCGGGCGCGCCGTGCGCCTCTACTACATCACGCAGGCCCAGGTGGAGCCGCCCACCTTCGTAGCCGTGACCAACCACCCCGAAGACATCCACTTCAGCTACCGCCGCTACGTCGCGAATCAGCTGCGCAAGCGCTTCGCCTTCGTAGGCACCCCGCTGCGCGTGGTGTACCGCAAGAAGAAAAGCAAGCGCGCGGGCGGGTAGAGCCGTGGGCCCGGTGCACGCTCAGTTGGTCGCGAGCAGCTGCTCGATGCGCGCGGGATTGAAGCCGCCCAGCAGGGTGCCGCGCACGTCGATCACCGGGATGCCGCTGGTGCTGACGCCTTGGGCCTTCGCCTTGGCGAGCATTTCGGTGCGCGCGCCCGGCTCGCGTTCGATGTCTTTCTCGATGAACGGTACGCCCTTGCGCGTGAAGTACTGTGCGGCCTGCTTGCAGGCGCCGCACCAGCTCGCGCCGTAGATGATCACCTCGGAATGCGCCGCGGCGCTCGCTTCGGCCGGGGCCGCGCTGGCCAGCGCCGACTCGAAGGCCTCGCGCTCGACTTTGCGCACCGGGTAGCGGCCGTCTTTGCCGGCGCTGCGCAAGTCGGCGACGTAGACGTAGGCAGGGTCGACCCAGCCGGGCGCGATGTCGAGGGTCTCGACGCGCACGTTCGCGCGGCTCGCCTCAGGCACGTCGGCTCGGCGCACGGCGGGATGGGCCTCGCCGCGCTCGTCGTACCAAACGAGCAGGAGCCCCTCGACTTCGCCCTGCACGTCGAAGGGCGGACGGACCAGCTCGCCGCGCGCCGCTGCCTGCGCCGGCTGGGCCTTCGGCTCTCCGCGCTTCGGCACGGGATTCCCGCACCCGAGCGCGAGCGCGGCGATCGACCAAACCAAGGACTTCCTCATGCTCGGCCTCAGTTTGGCTCAAGCCGGCGCGCAGCGCAGCTGCGAGCGCGTGACACCGGGCGCCCACGGGCCCACACCGGAGGCAGCGCGCTCCTTCGCCCCATCTCCGTTAGCGCTGCGCGTAGCGCAGGGAGAGGTCGCGGACCTCCTGCTCGCAGCGCTGAAAGCGGCCGCGTGCGTCGCCAAGGGAGCGCTCGGCCTGCTCGATGCCGCCACGGATGCGCTCGGTCTCGCCGGCGGGGAGCGGTGCGCCGTCCGGTTGGGCGGCGATCGCTTTCTCGAGCTCTCGCGCTGCTTGCTCGTGCTCGCGCTCGGCGCGGGCGAGCGCGCGGTGCGCTCCGACGCAGTCGTCGCGAGCGCGCCGCACGCCTTCATCGCTCAGCGTGAGCTGCTCGAGCTGCGCGATCTTACGCTCGCGCTCGGCGAGCGGTGCCCCGTGCTCGATCGACTCGTAGACAGACAGGAAGGTGCGCGCTTCGGCGCGCGTGCGCGCGTCGCGGTCGCAGCCGAGGCCGAGCACGAGCAGCGCGAGCCAGAGGAGCCGGGCGAGATAAGTCACGAAAGGGCTGCCTAACAGAGCCTGCGCGACCACGCAATTGCTGGCCGCCTTACCTTGCACGGGAGCTCTCGCGCGAGCACGCCGCGCGCAGAAACGTGCGCTCGCGTACCACACAACGCGTTGTTGACACACATCGTGTGAGCGACGAAAATGGGTGAGTTGTGACCACACCGGCTGCCGAACATGCGCCTGCCGCAGCATCGGCGGTGTCGAACGCTCCCGCCGAAGTTCGGGGAAAAGCGCGGCGGCGCGCCCGTGAATACCAGCGCATCGCGGTGCGTTGCGGGTGCTGGCTCGAGCATGATCACGCGACGGTGTACGGAACCACGGTCGACCTCGCGCGCGGCGGGCTCTTTCTTCGCACCGCGCTGCCGATGCCGCCCGGCGTCTCCGTGCGGGTCACCTTGCAGCTTCCGGGCAGCGAAACCGTGATCGCGGAAGGCAAGATCGTGCGCACGGTGAGCCCGCGCACCGGCGATCGGCCC
>CAZYWR010000732.1:0-7318 GCA_964651185.1 uncultured Polyangiales bacterium | reverse complement strand
GGACGGGCGCGAGCTGCGCTTCGGAGCTCGCTAGCGCCGCATCCAAGAGGGCGAGCGCCGTGGCCGCTGACAGCGGTCGCACGCCCGCTTGCGCCATGCGTTGCAGATCTGCGTCTGCCAAGTGCGCGGTCATCGCGCTCGGGGTCTCCCAGACTCCCCAGGACAGGGAGATCCCCGGCAGGCCCTGCGCGCGCCGAAGTTGCGCGAGCGCATCGAGGAACGCGTTGGCGGCGGCGTAGTTGCTCTGCCCCGGCGCGCCGATCAACCCCGAGAAAGACGAGAACAAGACGAACGCGCCGAGCTCGCGATCGCGCGTGAGCTCGTGCAGATGCCAGGCGCCCGCGACCTTGGGCTGGAATACGCGCTCGAAGCGCGCGGGAGTCTGCGCCGGGAAGATCCCGTCGTCGAGCACGCCCGCCGCGTGGATCACGGCCCGGAGCGGCTGCGCGGGCGGAATCGACGCCAAGGCCGCTGCGAGCTCGCCGCGGTCCGAGACATCGCAGGCAGCCCACGTCACCGTCGCCCCCAGTGCCTCGAGCTTCGCGGTGAGCGCTTCGGCGTGGCCTGCGCGCGAGCACAAGAGGAGCCGTCGGGCACCATGTCGCGTGACGAGGTGCTCGGCCACCGCCGCCGCCAGGGCGCCGCTTCCGCCGGTGATCAGCACGGTGCCTTCGGTCCACTTCGGCAGCTGCGCGCGCGCAGGTGCTGCCCCGTGGGCTGCGCCGGTGGGGCGCGCCAAGCGCGGCGCGCGCAGCGTGCCAGCGCGAACCGCGAGCTGCGGCTCCGCACAGCGGAGCGCCTGCTCGAGCGACTCCAGCGCGAGCGCGGCGGATGGCTCCAGATCGACCAGACGGACCGCGTCTGGATACTCTGACTGCACGCTGCGCACGAGACCCCAGAGCGGCGCGAGCGCCAAGTCGTGCGCGCCCTCGTCGGGGCCGGCGGCGACTGCTCCACAGGTCAGCACGACCAAGCGGCTGGCCGCGAGCCGCTCGTCGCGCAGCCAGGCTTGCAGCAGCTCGAGCGCGCGACAACTCGCCTCGTACGCGCTCGCGGGCAGCGCCTCGCTCGCTGCGCTCGGGCACGGCCATACCACGAGCTCCGGGACCTGCTCGCCCGCAGCGAGCGCAGCAGACAGCGCCGCGACGTCGGGATAGACCGCGACCTCGCGCTGCGCGGCGAGCGCGCGCACCTCCGCCCCAAAGCCCAGGAACGCCCAGCTCGGCAGCGCGCGCTCGCCGCTCTCGACGACCGGCCAAGTCAGGCGATAAAGCTCGCCCTCTCGCGCTTCGCGCGCATCGATCTGCGCGCGCGAGACGGCGCGGGTGCGCAGCGCTTCGACTTCCGCCACCAGCTCGCCCGTCGAGTCGGCCATCCACAGCGAGACCTGCCCCGGCTCGGACGCGTACAGCCGGACGCGGAGTGCCGCGGCACCCGTTGCATGCAAGCTGACGCCTTGCCAGACGAACGGCAGCGCGACTTCACCGCCTGCCTGCTGAAGGGCGAGGGCGTGGAGCGCCGCGTCGAGCAGCGCCGGATGCAGACCGTAGCGCGCCGCATCTTGGCTCGCGTCCTCCGGCAGCCTGACCTCCGCGAAGAGCTCGTCGCCGCGGCGATACGCCGCGCACAAGCCGCGAAAGGCGCCCTCGTACGTGAGCCCGGCTTGCGCGAGCTGCTCGTACAACCCCTCGACAGCGAGCGGCACGGAACCCTCTGGAGGCCAGCTGCGCAAGCTCTCCGCGGCGCGCGGGAGCTCCGCGCTCGCCGCCGAACGCGCCCGCAACACGCCGCTCGCGTGGCGCGTCCAAGCGGCATCCTCGCCGCTCTCCTCGTCGCGCGAGTGCACCGTCAGGGTGCGCGCGCCCGACTCTTCCAAGGGCCCGACCGTCAGCTGAATCTGTACGCCGCCGCGGGCCTCGAGCAGCAGCGGCGCCTCCAGCGTGAGCTCCTCGACCGTGTCGAGCCCGACGCGCTGCGCCGCGGTGAGCGCGAGCTCGACCAGACCGGCTCCGGGCACGATCGTCGTCCCGAACACCACGTGGCCGGCGAGCCAGCGGTGTCGCGCGCGCGAGAGCCGGCCCGTCAAGACGGCCCCCTCGCTCTCGGCCAGCTTCAAGCTCGCGCCGAGCAGCGGATGCTCGGCCGGCGTCAGACCCAACGCACTCAGATCGCCGACGCGCGCGGACAACGCGCCGTCGGGCCAGTAGCGCGCGCGCTGAAACGGATAGGTCGGCAGCGCGATGACCTCGCCTGCGATCGGCTCGAAGGTGGGCCGCCATGCGACGGGCTGGCCGCGTGCGTGCAGCTCGCCGAGCGCCAAGAGCCACGACGCGTTCTCGCCCTGCACGCGACGCAGCGCGGGCCAGGCAGAGAGCTGCGCGCGCGATTCGTCCGGCCAGGCTTCCCTGACGAGCGCCGAGAGCACGCCTTGCGGTCCGAGCTCCAGGTACGTGCTGACTCCTTCCGCCTGAAGCGCCTGCAGCGCGGGGTAGAAGCGCACGGCTTCGCGCGCATGCCTGACCCAGTAAGCCGGATCGCTCAACGCCTCGGGCGCGGCGATCTCGCCTGTCAGATTCGAGACGATCGGGATCTGCGCCGGACGCAGCGTAAGCTCTTCCACCACGCGCGTGAAAGCTTCGAGCATGGGCTCGATGCGCGGCGAGTGAAAGGCGTGGCTCACCGCCAAGCGCTTCGTCCTACGGCCTCGCGCCGCGAAGACTTGCGCGAGCTCCGCGACCGCCGTCAGATCGCCCGAGATGACCAGCGAGCGGGGGCCGTTGACGGCCGCGAGCGAGGCTCGTCCCGCGTGCTCCGCGAGCGCGGCGCACAGCTCGTCTTCGCTCGCTTCGATCGCGGCCATCGCGCCGCCCGGCGGGAGCGCCTGCATCAAGCGCGCACGCAGCGCCACCAGCTTGCACGCGTCGCGCAGCGACATCACCTCCGCCACGTGCGCGGCGGCGATTTCGCCGAGCGAGTGGCCGAGCAGGTAGTGCGCGCGCACGCCCGTCGTCTCGAGCAGGCGATAGAGCGCCACCTCGAGCGCGAACAGCGCGGGCTGTGCGTAAGCCGTCTCGTCGAGGAGCCGGGCGTGCTCGCTCTCCGGCGGCGCAAACATGACGTCGCGCAAGGGTCGCTCGAGCTGACCTTCGAACCCGTCGCAGACGGCATCCAGGGCCGCGCGAAATGCCGGGTGGCGCCCGTAGAGCTCGCGGCCCATCTGCGGAGTCTGGCTGCCTTGACCGGTGAAGAGCAGCGCCAAACGGCCTGCGTTTTGTACGCGTCCGAGCGCCACCATGGGGTCCGCCTCGCCCGTGGCCAGCCGCCCGAGCGACGCGAGCAACGGCTCGCGCGCGTCTGCCACCAAAGTCGCGCGCAGCTCGAAGGGTGTGCGCGTCGTCCACAGCGAGTGCGCGACGTCGGACAGCGGCAGCTCCGGGTGCGCGAGCAAGTGCGCATGGAGACGCTGCGCCTGCGCCTGCAATGCGGGCTCGCTCTTGGCCGAGAGCAAGAACGGCAGCACGTCAGGCGGCGGCTGCGCGGGCTGCGCCGTGGAACGCGCGCGCGCGGGCGGCTCCTCGATGATGACGTGCGCGTTGGTCCCGCTGATCCCGAACGCCGACACGGCGGCGCGGCGCGGCCGCGCGCTGGGCTGCCACGGGCGCGCTTCGCTCAGCAACCTGACTGCGCCCGCGGACCAGTCTACGTGCCGCGTAGGAACGTCGGCATGCAACGTTTTCGGCAACAGGCCGTGCTGCAGCCCCAGCACCAGCTTGATCACGCCTGCGACGCCGGCCGCGGCTTGCGTGTGCCCGAAGTTCGACTTGACGGAACCGAGCCACAGCGGCCGCTCCGGCGAGCGGCCGGCGCCGTAGGTCGAGAGCAGGGCCTGGAGCTCGATCGGATCGCCCAGCGTGGTGCCCGTGCCGTGTCCCTCCACGGCATCGACGTCCTCGGGCGAGAGGCGGGCGCTCGCCAGCGCTTGCCGGATGACTTGCTCTTGCGCTGGACCGTTCGGCGCCGTCAGACCCTGACTCTTTCCGTCCTGATTGACCGCCGAACCGCGCACGATCGCGAGCACCGGATGGCCGTTGCGTTGGGCGTCGGAGAGCCGCTCGAGCACGAGCATGCCGACGCCTTCGCCCCAGCTGGTGCCATCGGCACGGTCCGAGTAAGACTTGCAGCGGCCGTCTCCCGCGAGCCCGCGCTGACGGCTGAACTCCACGAAGGCGCTCGGCGTCGACATCACCGTGGCCCCGCCCGCCAGCGCCAAGTCGCATTCGCCCTGCCGCAGCGCGTGGCAGGCCCAGTGTAAGGTCACGAGCGACGACGAGCAGGCCGTGTCCACCGTCACCGCGGGGCCCTGCACGCCCAACGTGTACGCGATGCGGCCCGAGGCCACGCTCGGCACGTTGCCGATGCCCGCGTAACCCTCCAATTCGGGCGGCATCGGCAGCGTGATGTAGTCGTTCGAGAGCAGCCCGACGAACACTCCGGTCGAGCTGCCCTGCAAAGACTTGGGCTCGATGCCGGCCCGCTCGAGGCTCTCCCAGGCCGTCTCCAGTAAGAGACGCTGCTGCGGATCGGTGCCCAAGGCTTCTCTCGGGCTCATGCCGAAGAAGGCGGCGTCGAACTCCGCGGCGGCCTGGACGAAGCCGCCTCGGCGCGACGTACTCTTGCCGCGCGCGTCGGGATCGGGATCGTAAAGTCCGTCGACGTCCCAGCCGCGGTCGTTCGGGAATTCGACGATCCCTTCCGCGCCCTGCGCGAGCAGATCCCAGTATGCCTCGGGAGAATTGGCGCCGCCTGGGTAGCGGCAGCTCATCGCGATGATCGCGATGGGCTCGCTCTTGGCGAGCACGAGCTCGCGGTTGAGCTGCTTCAGCCGCTCGGCCTCCTTGATGGAGGCGCGCAGCGCCTGGACGAGCCGCTCTGACTTCGAATCTTCAAGCGACATGGCTGTCCTGTGCGGAGTTGTCCGTCTGCACGAGCTGGATGAGCTCGTCGACGTTCATCGAATCGATGCGGTCGAGATCTTCGCGATCCTCCTGGATCGGGGCGTCGTCGCTCTTGTCGTGGGCGAGCCTCATGAGCACGTCCAGCAGTCCCGCGTCACGCAGGCGCGCGATCGGAATCGAGCGGACTGCGTCGTAGATGGCTTGATCGGAAGCGGACAGCCCCGGCTTGTCGGCGCCGAACAGCTTGTCGTGCAGCAGCGCGGCCACGGCGCTCGGAGTCGGGTAGTCGAACAGTAAGGTGGACGGCAAGCGCAGCCCCGAGAGCGTGGCCAGCTGCGTTCGCAGCTCCACGGCCATCAGCGAGTCCAGCCCGCGCTCGGACAGCGGTTGCTCCGGATCGACCTGCGCGGCGACCGCGCCCATCACCGCTCCGACGGCAGACAAGACAGCGTCGCGCAGCGCCCGCCGGCGAGCTCCCGCCTCCAACTGCGAGAGCCGCGCCTGAAACGAGGCGGCGTCGATCTTCGCCGCACCATGGCGGCGGATTCGCGGCCGCGCGAGCGCCTTGAGCAGCGGGGCACCTTCGGCGGAAATGAGCCGCGCGTCGAAGTGCGCGGGGACGAGCTGGGGCGCGGGGTCGGCCAGCGCGGCGTCGAACAGCGCGAGCGCCTCGGCGCTGCCGAGCGGCTTGATGCCCGCTCTCGCCATGCGCTGTCGATCGGCCTCGGTAAGGCTTCCCGTCATGCCGCTGTGCTCGGCCCAATAGCCCCAGCACAGCGAGGTCGCGGCCAGCCCCTGTGCACGGCGGTGGTGCGCCAGCGCGTCGAGGAAAGTATTGGCGGCGGCGTAGTTGCTTTGTCCTGGTGCCCCGAGCAATCCCGAGAGGGAAGAGAAAAGGACGAAAGCCTGCAGTTCGCAACGGCGTGTCAGCTCGTGGAGGTGCCAAGCGCCGTCGACCTTGGGCGCGAGCGCTCGATCCATGCGCGCCGCGGTCTGCGCCAGGAGCACGCCGTCGTCGAGCGCGCCCGCGGCATGGATCACCGCCCGCAGCGGATATTCCGGCGGAATCGCCGCGAGTAAGGTCTGCACCTGAGCGCGCTGCGAGACGTCGCACGCGGCGACGGTGACGGTGGCTCCACGGGCGCGCAGCCGTGCGCACAACTCCTCGGCTCCGCCCGTTCGCGAGCAGAGCAGCAAGTTTCGCGCCCCGTGCTGGGTCACCAGATGCTCGGCGAGCAGCGCACCGAGGGTGCCCGTGCCGCCGGTGATCAACACGGTCCCGGAAGTCCAAGACGGTCGCGCACCGTTTGTGCCGAGCGCGTGCTCGGTCTGCTGCGATACCGGTTCGGGTACATAGCGACTGAGCCGCGGCGCGAGCAACACCCCTTGGCGCAGCGCGAGCTGCGGCTCGTCGGACGTCAAGGCCGCGATCAGCGCCGGATGGTCCGGGGAGAACGCGCGGGTGTCGTCCAGATCCAGCAAGCGGATCCCCGCGTCCGGATGCTCCGATTGTGCGCTGCGCACGAGCCCCCAGACGGCGGCGTGCGCGAGGTTGTTGACGTCGTCGCCTGCGCCCGCGCCGATAGCACCTCTCGTGAGCACGAGCAGACGGCTCGCAGACAAGCGCTCGTCCGCCAGCCACGCCTGCAGCGCGGCCAACGTTTGCTCCACGGCGCGATGCGCGTCGAGCACGAGATCTTCCGCGGAGTGCGCTGCGCAAGGCAGCACGAGGAGCTCCGGCAGGGGCATCCCGGCCGCGAGCAGCGCCTGCAGCGAAGCCACGTCGGCGTAGTTGGCGGCCGCTTCGGGCAGACCGTCCGCGCCTCCGCGCTCCACGTCGGCGCTCAACAGGGCCCAGTCTGGAAGTGCGCGCGCCTGCGCCGTCATCTCTTGCCATTGCACGCGGTACAAGGCCTCAGCGACCTCGTCCGCAGCGCGGATCTGCACCGCGCTCGCGGGCCGCGTGCGCAACACGTCGATTTCGCCGACCGGCGCACCGATCTCGTCGGCCAGCTGAAGCGCGCAGCGCTCTCTGTCGCGCACGTCTGCGCGGACGCGGAGCGCACAGGTGCCGGTCGCGAAGAGCCTGACGCCCTGCCACGCGAACGGAAGCCCCAGCTCGGTCGCGTCGCCCTGGAACGCCAGCACGTGCAGCGCCGCGTCGAGCAGCGCGGGATGAATTCCGTAGCGAGCGGCCTCAGGCCGCGCGTCTTGCGGCAGCCTGACTTCTGCGAACAGCTCGTGGCCGCGCCGATAAGCGGTCTGCAGACCGTGAAAGGGCGTGCCGTAAGTGAGACCCGTCGCGGACAGCGCGTCATAGAAGCCGTGGAGGTCGATGGGCTCGGCGCCTTCTGGAGGCCAAG
>CAZYWR010000731.1:0-6369 GCA_964651185.1 uncultured Polyangiales bacterium | reverse complement strand
TGGGCTCGTCGAACCAGTAATCTCTCGCCCGGGCGCGCGAAGCCGAAATGGCCAGCACCAGCGACGCTGCACAGAATAGGGTCGAAGCGCGCGTGAGCGCGCGCGAGCGGAACGGTAAGACTTGTCTACGAACGTTCATGGACCCTGCCCACAGCAAGCTCCATGCCGAGCCAGCCGGCACGAGCCGGGATCGCGCGTGATGCAGGGTCGTCAGATTGCAGCCCCATTGAGCCTGGCCGAGCTCGAAATGCGCGCACACGCCCTCGTGGGCTGTCGGCTCGACGAGCTCGCCGATACGCTCGGGCTCGACCCGACACCTGCAGCAGCGAGTGCGTGCCGCAAAGGAAAGGCGGGGGCGCTTATCGAGCGCGCCCTCGGCGCATCGGCGGGCTCGCGCTCGCAGCCCGACTTCGTGGGCCTCGGCGTAGAGCTCAAGACGGTTCCGCTCGACGTGAACGGCCGGCCGCGCGAGTCGACGTACGTGTGCGCACTACGTTTGAGCGCGGCCGAGCGCGCGGAGTGGCGTACCTCCAGCGTGCGCACCAAGCTCGCGCACGTGCTGTTCGTGCCCATCGTGCAAGCGCCGGGGCAAGCCGCGAACGCCGGCAGCGCGCGCGTCGGAGCTCCTCTGTTCTGGCGCCCCACGCCGGAGCAGGAGTCGGTGCTGCGCGCGGACTTCGACGATCTGATGGGCCTCGTTGCGCTCGGCCGCATCGAAGCGCTTACAGCCCGCCTCGGCCGCTGGCTACAAGTGCGGCCCAAAGCGCGCGACGGGCGCGCGCGCACGCGCGCCTTCGGCTTCGACGACGCGCCGATCGCGGCGCTGCCGCGCGGCTTTTATCTACGGGCGCGCTTTACGGGCGCGCTGCTGCGCGATCCTGCCACGACCGAGCCCTGAGTCCGAGCGATGCGCGTCGCCGCGAGGCCGGCCGGCGCGGTTTCCGGCCGCCGTGTGTCTGCTCTCTCTGGTCTGATCAAATTCGGATCGACCTTACGCTTACGTTCGCGCACGCGCGCACGCGATCCTGGTCGCGTTCCTGTCCGTTTGCGTCGGGCCTCCTTGGAGCGTTACTGCTCGGGCGCGCTGCCGTGCACTTCGGCCTTGACCGGCCGCACGTTCCAGATCTCCTCGGCGTATGCCGCGATCGTGTCGTCGCTCGAGAAGACGCCGGCGCCCGCCGTATTGAGCAGCGAGCTCTGCGCGAACGCGCGCGGATCGGCGTACAGCGCGCTCGCGCGCCGTTGCGCGTCGACGTACGCGCCGAAATCGGCGCAGATCATGAACGGGTCGGCCTGGCGCAGATAGTCGACGATCGGGCGATAGCGCTCGGGATCGCCGAAACTGAAGAAACCCGACTCGATCAGCTCGAGCACCCGCCCGAGCCGCGAGCTCTCCGCGATGGACGCCGCCGGCGTGTAGCCGCGTCGCGAGAGCGCCTGCACATCCTCGACGCGCATGCCGAATAGCAAGAAGTGCTCGGGCCCGACCGCCTCGCGGATCTCCACGTTGGCGCCGTCGAGCGTGCCGAGGGTCACGGCGCCGTTGAGCGCGAACTTCATGTTGCTCGTGCCCGAGGCCTCCTTGCCAGCCAGCGAGATCTGCAGCGAAATGTCGGCCGCTGGGATGATCGCTTGCGCCAGCGAGACGCCGTAGTTCGGCATGAAGACGACCTTGATGCGCTCGCGCACCAGTGGATCGGCGTTGATGACCGCTGCCACGTCGTTGATCAGCCGGATGTGGAGCTTGGCCATCGCGTAACCAGCCGCGGCCTTGCCAGCGAACAGATAGGTGCGGGCCGGCAGCTCCGCGCCGGGATGATCGCGCAGCTCGAGGTAATCCGAGATGATGCCCAGGCAGGCGAGCAGCTGGCGCTTGTACTCGTGGATGCGCTTCACCTGGATCACGAACATCGAGCTCGGGTCGACGCGCACCGAAGTAAGCTTCTCCACCAGCGGCGCGAGGTCGCGCTTGTTCTCCTGCTTGATCTCGCGGATCTGCTCGAGCACCGCCGCGTCGTCGCGGTAAGCGCGCAGCCGCGCGAGCTCGCGCAGCTCGTGCGCCGCAAAGCGCGGCCCGAGCAGCCCGGCTATCAGATGCGAGAGGCGCGGGTTCGCGTACAGGAGCCAGCGCCGCGGCGTGACGCCGTTGGTCTTGTTGTTGAAGCGCTCCGGGTAGAGCTCGTAGAAGTCGCGCAACAGCTCGTGCCTGACGAGCTCGCTGTGCAGCTTAGCCACCCCGTTGACGCTGTGGGAGCCGACGGTAGCGAGATGCGCCATGCGCACCTGCTTGGACGCGCCCTCTTCGATGATCGACATGCGCGCCATGCGCGCCAGATCGCCCGGCCAGCGCGTGATCACTTTGCGCAGGAACTGGTGGTTGATCTCGTAGATGATCGCCAGATGGCGCGGCAGAACGCGCTCGAACATGGCTACCGGCCACTTCTCGAGCGCTTCGGGCATGAGCGTATGATTGGTGTAGCCGAAGGTCCGCACCGTGATGTCCCAGGCGAGATCCCATTCGAGCCCTTCCTGGTCGACCAAGGTGCGCATCAGCTCCGCGACCGCGATCGCCGGGTGCGTGTCGTTGAGCTGGATCGCCGCTTTGTCCGGCAAGAGCCGCAGGTCTGTATGGCGCAGCTTGAAATGGCGGAGGATGTCCGCGAGCGAACAGGCGACGAAGAAGTACTGCTGCTTGAGCCTCAGCTCTTTGCCTTCGTCGGTATGGTCCGGCGGATAGAGCACCTTCGAGATGTTCTCGACATCGACCTTCTCCTCGACCGCGCGCCGGTAGTCGCCTTCATTGAACAGCTGCAAGTCAAAGTCGCGCGGCGCGCGCGCCGCCCACAACCGGAGCGTATTCACGTTGTCGGTCTCGTGGCCGACGATGAACGAATCGTAAGGCACGCCGAGCACGGTCTTACTCTCGATCCAGACCGTACGGACCTTCCCGTCGGCCTCTTTGTGCGTCTCCACGTGGCCGTACAGCCGAACGCTCTGCGTGTGCTCGAAGCGCGGCAGCTCCCAAGGGTTTCCTTGGTGGAGCCAGTTGTCGCGATGCTCGATCTGCTGACCGTGCTCGATGCGCTGCTCGAAGATGCCGTAGTCGTAGCGAATGCCGTAGCCGACCGCGGGCAGCTCCAAGGTCGCGAGTGAGTCCATGAAGCAGGCGGCGAGGCGGCCTAAGCCGCCGTTGCCGAGCCCCGGGTCACCTTCACTCTCCAGCACCTCGCCGAGGTCGAACCCGCGCTCGCCCACGACTTTCTCGGCCTCTTGATAGAGCCCCAGGTTGAGCAGACAAAGGCCGAGGCTGCGACCGGTCAGAAACTCGGAGGACAGGTAGCAAACGCGCTTGGCGTCGTGCTCGAGGTAGGTCCGCTGCGTCGAGAGCCAGCGTTGCACGAGCCGGTCGCGCACCGTGTGGGCCATCGCGCGGTAGAGATCGTGCGCGCTCGCTTCTTCCTGCTCCTTGACGCACGTGTAGAGGAGGTGATCGAAGACCGCCCGGCGGAACTGGCCGGGATCGACGCGCGCGGGCGCGCCCGGGGGCGGGCTGCTGCGCCGCAGACTCGCCGGCGCGGGTGCGTTCAACGATACCGTCGCGAGATTCTCCATCGTCAACTCCCAGCGGGTCGCGCTGCACTGAGCATGCGGATCAGGTCGGCAGCTTAGACGGCTGTGGTTTCGAGCTGCTTTCGCGCCGATGGCTTCAGGTCCGAGGCGCTTGGCCGGACTCGCCACGCGCCGCCGTGGGCGCGCCAGGTGTCACCCGCCGGGAATCTTGTCCTTCATATCGCCGTGCTCGACGACGAGAACGCCGAACGCGGCATGGGCACGCTCGGCCTCTATCTCTTCGACGCGCCGGCTCCGCTGGTGGTCGTAGACTGATCGGGGCGCTCAGCGGCGCGCCGCAGGGCGTGTGCTCGCGGCGACCGCGATCTTGCGCTCGCGCGCCGCGCCCACGCTGCGGTAACGTAGCTGCATCAAGCCCGTCGGATAAGCACGGCTTTCTTCGAGCACGAGCGCGCGCTCGGCCATGCCGTCCGCAAAGAGCGGGATGCCGCTGCCGAGCACGATCGGCACCAGCGAGATCGTGAGCTGATCCACCAAGCCGGCCGCGAGGAAGCCGCGGATCGCGGTCCCGCCGTCCACGTACACGTGGCGCGCGCCTTGCCGCGCCAGCTGTTCGAGCAGGGCCTCCGGCCGGCCCGAAAAGAATTGCTCGCCGTGCCGCGCACGCACCGGTCGATGCGTCCACACGACGCAGCGTTTGCCTTCGAAGGGCCAGCCGTCGAAGTCGAGGACCGCGTCGTAGGTGTTGCGGCCGAGCACCACGGTGTCGATTTGGCTCATGAAGCGGTCGTAACCGTAGTCCTCGCCTTCGCGTTCGACCGAGGCCAGCCAATCGATGCTGCCGTCGCGACGCGCGATGTAGCCGTCCAGGCTGACCGCGATAAAGACCGAACAACGTGGGCGAGAGGACGAAATAGGCACGGTTCGCTCCGATTCGATGGGCTGAGGTATCGCCGCGGGGGCGCCACAGGCGCAAGTATCTGACGAGCTCCGGTCATGTACGACGCGCGCTACCCGAACGTGCGCGCCCCTCCCCCGCGCGAAGTCGGGACACGCGGGCCGCTGTCGGCAGCCCCGCTGGGCGGCGGCGAGGGCCTGGCGAGTCACAATGGAGTTTCGTGAGGTCAAAGGCAATTTCGGCTCGGCAGCGCATGGTAGGAGGGCCGCTGCTCGTTTCCAGGCGCTCTTTGCTAGGAAATGTGCGTGCCCACCCGACGGTCCACATAGTAGGAAATGAACCGTTCGAGGCGAAACGCGCGAACCCGATCGGCTGGATGACTTTATGAAGACGACGCGATCTCGGGAGCTGTGGACGGGCGTAGCCCTCGCGCTGGTCGCGTGCGCGAACGCGCCTGCCTTCCAAGATCTGCCGGACGACGCGGCCGACCAAGGCGCGTCGTCGCAGGACGCCTCCACCCCAGAGCCCAGCGATGACAGCGACGACGATGGGTCCGAAGACGACGCTCCCCCGGCCCAGACCACGCCCCCGACGGTGCGCGGTGCAGCGCAGAGCGGGAGCAACACGTCGACGGCCGGCGCGGACGCCGGGGCGACCACGGTTCGTGCACCCGCCGGCAACGGAGACGGGGGCACGGTCCGCTCTCCAGCTGGCGCCGCGGCCGGTTCCGTCTCGACAGGCTCGACCGGGACGAGCAGCTCGCCTTCCACTGCATCGGGTGGATCGGGAGGCGGCTGCAGCAACGACAGCCAGTGCAGCAACGTGTGTTTTCCGGTCGGCATCTTGCCGTGCTGCAGCCCGCTCGGGATTTGTGGCTGCACGTGGGCGCCGGGCGCTTACTGCCTTTGAAGCGACCCCGCCGCCGAAACGGCGTCCCGACTGCGCTAAGGCGGCGGCGCGGAGTTACGTCGCTTGGCGAGAAACGTACGCAAGCGGGCGCGCTCCTCGGACGTGAGCACCTCGTCGAGCCAGTCCTGCAGCTCCGCCATATCGGTAAAGAGCCGGCGAACTTCGACCGCGGACTCTTTGACCAAGCGAAACAGCTGCAGCACCGACGTGGGGTGCGCCCAACCGTGCAGCAGCGCACTGCGCTCCACCTGCGGACTGGTGCGGGTCAGCATCTCCAGCACAGCCTCGGACACGGGCGGAGCCAGTACCTGACAATCGCGCCAATCGGCGGCGATCACCACGCGCTGTCCCGGTGGCAGCTGGGCGAACAGCGCCGTCATGCGGGCTTTCACCGCGTCCACGTCGCTGGTCGAGCGATAGCCGAGCTGCAGGTCGATCTCGAGCAGGCGTCCGACGACGATCCGGCACTCGTTGGTGGGGTCCAAGGTAGCGCCAGGTTATCCGAATTGAGCGACCGCCGAAACGGCGCAGGCGAGCCGGCCCGACGTGCGCGCGAGCTCGCGTGCGGCGCGCGCTCGCCTACCATGGAGGCGTGTCTGTGCTTCATGAGCCTACTCTCTCACTCGACGAGCTGCGCCCGACCCACCTCGAGGTGGACCTGGCGCGCCTGCACGACAACTACCGCACGATCGCCGCGCATGTCGCGCCCGCGCGCGTGATGCCGGTGCTCAAAGCCAACGCGTACGGCCACGGCCTCGTGCCGGTCGCGCGCAAGCTCGAGCAGATCGGCGCGCCCTATCTCGCGGTCGCCTATCTCGAGGAGGGCATGCACTTGCGCCACGAGGGCGTGCGCACGCCGGTGCTCGTGCTCGGAGGCATCGTCGGCGCGCAGCTTCCGCGCTTTTTGGAGCACGATCTGACCATCACGGCCTCTTCGGTCGACAAGCTCGAGGCGATCGAGGCTTGTGCTGCGGCGCTCGGCCGCCGCGCGC
>CAZYWR010000730.1:0-4046 GCA_964651185.1 uncultured Polyangiales bacterium | reverse complement strand
CGGCAACGTGCGGGAGCTGCGCAACGTCGTGGAGAGCGCGGTCGCCATGGGCTCGCTCGTGCTCGACGGCGCTCAGGTCGACGGGCGCGACCCGAACGTCGCCCCGCGGCGCCCGGAGGGAACCGGCGCGAGCGACGACGCTCTCTCAGACATCTACGATCTGCCCTACCGCGAGGCGCGGGCGCACTCGGTGGCGGCATTCGAGCGCACCTATCTCACGCGGCTGACGGAAGCCTGCGGCGGCAACGCCTCCGAAGCAGCGCGCCGCGCGCACATGGATCGCCCGTACCTGCTCAGCCTGCTGCGCAAACACGGCTTGCGCTGAGCCGCGATCGGACGCGGATAAACGACGACGCACGCGAGCGCGCTCGTCCGCAGCGCTCCCGCATACGTGCGCGGCAGGAACATCGCGACGGCGGCGCGACGCATGACGAGCGCCTCCCGCCGCACTGCTCGCGACCGCTCAGTGGACGGCGCGGCTCTTCCGGCCTTTGCGGGTGGCCGCTGCCGTGGCTTTGGCCAGCTTCCCCGGGCGCGTGCTGTTCCGGCGCAGGTTCGCGCGCTTCGCCTCGCGACGCAGGGCTGCGCGCTGCGCGCGGGTCGCGCGCTCTTCCGCGGCCAACCCTCCGGCCTCATCGACCATGGCGATGGAGGCATCGCCGCCGTCGGCCACGGAGTGCACCGCGAGCTCCGTGCGCGTGGTCAAGACCGTGCGGCGCTCCGGCTCCGTGCTCACGGGCAGCTGCTCCACCGTCCAGGTGGGCGGTTCGATGGCGTGCGCCGGCATCGGGCTGGGATCGGAGCCCGAGACGAACGACCCCAGCACGACTCCGAGCGCGAGGCACACGCTGCCGAGACTCACCGTGCGTGCGAAGCGCGCGCGCGCAGCCGCCACGGGCTCGACGCGAAGCGCCGGCGCGGGGATGGTCGCAATGTGCGCCTCGAGGGACACGAACTTCGGCGCCTCGACCGCCGCCGGGTAGCCGCTCGCCGCGCGCTCCCCCGCCGTTCCGATCGCCCGCGGCTCCGCACGCGCGCTCGGGTCCGTGAACGGCGCCGCAGGCGCGATGCTCTGGAAGTCTCGCCAGGTCTCGGGACCCGGCTGACCGCTCGCCGTCTGCACGCGCCGGGCGGGCGGTGAGTCCGCGACCGTGGTCGGCTCCTCCTCATCCGCTTCGAGAAAGCCGCCGTCGTCGAGCGTGCCCATCTCGGCGGTGAGCTCGTGCAGGCTGAGCTCGGGCGACGTATGCGTGTCGGTGTCGAGCTCGAGCTGCTCGCTCACCTCGCTCGGCAAGTTGGCGCGCCGGCGCCGCAGCTCTTCGCCCAGCACGTTCTGCATCAGCGCGGCGAACATCGGGGCGTCGACCTGCGCCGCAGAGGGATCGGCGCGCAGCAGCGCCGCACGAAAGTCCAGCGCGCTCTCGAAGCGCTCGTCGGGTTCGTAGGCGATGGCTTTGAGCACGGCGCGATCGAGCAGCGGCATCGCCAGCGGCGAGTATTTGCTGGGCGGCGGCGGCGACTCGCGGGTGGACCAGTCGCGCTCGTCGTCGATGCGCCGGCAGCGAAACAGGTTCCGCGAAGTCAACATCTCCCAAAGCATCACGCCGAGCGCGTACACGTCGCTGCGCCGGTCGGCCGGCTCGAGCCGCAGCTGCTCAGGCGCCATGTAGCCGAGCTTTCCGAGCACCACCCGTCCACTGGCGGAGGCGTGCGTGCTCGTCACCTGACTGTTGGCGATGCCGAAGTCGATCAACTTGATGTGCCCGGTGTGGGCGATCAGCACGTTCTGCGGGCTCACGTCGCGGTGCACGATGTGCAAGGGCGCGCCGTTTTCGCCGGTCGCCTCGTGCACGGCGTGCAGCGCCTCGGCCACCTGGGCCCCGAGCCACGTGCAGAGCTTCGGACTCATGCGCAGCCGGCGCTTCGCCAGGCTCTCGAGCAGCTCGGCCAGCGACACGCCGTGCACGTACTCCATGGCGATGAAGTAGTTGCCGTCGACCTGCCCCACCTCTTCGACGTTGACGACGTTCGGATGTGCGACGGTCGCAGAGATGCGCGCCTCATCGAGGAACAAGCGATTGATGGTCTCGTCCTCGACCAAATGCGAATGCACGAGCTTGAGCGCGACCAGTCGGCTGAAGCCCCCGACCCCACGCCTGCGCGCGAGATACAACATGGCCATTCCGCCTGACCGGAGAGGAGCGATGACCTCGTAGTCTTTGATCCTGTCGCCGGGGGAAAGCATGGGAGGCACAGCCTATCCAACTCAGGCACAAGAGTACAACGCTCTCAGCAACTCACCCGACAGGGAATACTGTGCGCGCGTGTATTTGTGGGCCAGACCGCAGCCGCGAAGAGCCCCGCACGCCACAGTCCACGCGGCGGCGCGTTTCCCTATCAGGCACCGACGCACGTGCGCGACCGCCAAACTTTCCGGCGGCGCCAAGCGCGAAGTCATCCGCCGTCCAGGATGCGCCGTTCGGCACCCGCGCACAGATGTGTTACCTGTTCGACTTCATGTCGCCTCGGGGCGTCCGCGACCATTCACTCCCCACGCCAGCGCAGGCCGCTGCTCCACTCGCTCGGGTTCCCGCCATGGCGCACCGATCGTCACGCTTTTTGTCCGTCTTTTCCCTGCTCGCGTGCGCTCTGATCTGTCCAGGCAGCAGGGCATCCGCCCACGCCCCCGCGCAAGTCGCGCAGTTCGTATCGAGCAACCCCGACAACGTGATCCTCGCCACCAATCGCGGATTGGTGCTCGGCAACCTGAACACCCGAAGCTGGTCACTGTTGTGCAACGAAGCCATCGGCGTGCACGGCGTCAGCACCAGCTCGTCCTATCACGTGGTCACGCTCGCGAGCGGCCGCTGGTTGGCGGCGACCGTCGACGGGCTGAGCTTCAGCGACGACCGCGGCTGCACCTGGCAAGACCTGCCCGCCCTACCCGGGCTCTCCACCCCTGCGCTCGTGCAGCATCCCAACGATCCGAGCCGCCTCTACGCGGCCACCTACGACAAGGGCCAAGGGACCGTGCGCGTGAGCACGGACGCTGGCGAAAGCTTTCAGACCTTGTTCGAGACGCCCGCAGGCCAGTACCCGAGCTCACTGCTGCTCGCGCCTAGCGACCCCGTCACGCTGTACGTCGCGACCATCGGCCTCGGTGACGACAAGAAGCTCCAGTTGCACGTATCGAGCTCGAGCGACGGCGGCGCTACCTGGCAGTCCAGCCTCGTGCCGCGCACCGATACCGAAAACGGGATCTATTTGCTCGCCGTGAACCCTGCGCGGCCCGCGGAGCTCTTTGCACGCGGTGCTGCGGACGAGCCGAGCTTGGGCGAGCGCCTCCTGTGGAGCCAAGACGGCGGCAAGACCTTCACGTCTCCCCTGACCATGCGCGAGCTGCAGACCGCCGCGTTTTCGCGGGACGGAAGCGCGGCGTACGCAGGCGGCGTGGATGGCTTGTGGCGCGCCGACGACGCGGCGCGCACGTTCATGCAGGTGCCGATGACGGCGCGCATCGCCTGCGTCGAGGAGCGCGCGGGAGAGCTCCTCGCGGCCGGCTACTACGAGGGCCTCGACGCCATGCGCGACGGTGTCGGCGTGTGGATGGACGGCGCGTTCCAACGCTGGATGGATCTCGACGAAGTCAGCGATCAGGCGAACTGCCCCGCGCCGTCGACCGCGCAAGCCAAGTGTGATCAGCTCTGGCAAGACTGGCTCCTCGAAAACCCCCCGCCCCCGAGCGCGATCGACGCAGGCACGTCCGACGCGTCGATCGACATCGGCCCCCCCGCGAGCGCGTCGCACACCGATGACTGTGCCGTAGGCCTCCATGCGCCGCACACGAGCGCGCGCGTCATCCCGTTCGCGGTGCTTGCGGGCACGCTCTGGCTGCGTCGGCGCCGTCGTTCGCTCGGTTCGGCCTAGCCTTGCGAAACGGATCCCGCGAGCGCCCCAGCAGCAGTGCTCCTCATGTTCAGCGGCGCTGAGCCAACCTTGCACTTAAGACCACCCGAGAAGCGCCGAGGGCGCCTAGGTGAGAGGCT
>CAZYWR010000729.1:0-5042 GCA_964651185.1 uncultured Polyangiales bacterium | reverse complement strand
GAGGGCGTGCTGTTCATGGTGCCGGAGCCGAAGAGCCCGCACGGCGTCGACGTGGCACCCGACGGCGACAACATCGCGGTCGGTGGCAAGCTCGACACACACGCCACCGTGTACAGCTTCGCCAAGATCAAGCAGGCGATCGATCAGCAGAAGTTCGAGAGCAAGGACCCTTACGGGGTACCGGTCTTGCCCTTCAAGCAGGTGGTGCGCGGGCAGGTCGACCTCGGTCTCGGGCCGCTGCACACGCAGTTCGACGACAAGGGTAACGCCTACACCTCGCTGTTCCTCGAGACCAAGGTCGCGCGTTGGTCGCTCAAGGACTTGAAGCTCATCGACAAGGTCTCGACGCACTACAACATTGGCCACCTCTCGGTCGCGGGCGGCGACACCGTCAAGCCAGACGGCAGGTACTTGGTCGCGATGAACAAGTGGGCGCTCGACCGCTTCAACCCGGTGGGCCCGCTCCTCCCGCAGAACTTCCAGCTGGTGGACATCACGGACCAGACCGCGATGACGGTCCTCTACGACATGCCCATTCCGCTGGGTGAGCCGCACTACGCGCAGATCATCCGCGCCGACAAGGTCAAGGCGCTCGACATCTACGCGCCCGGCACCGACGCGGTCACGCACGAGCACGCGGCCGAGGCGGTCACGGGCGGAAGCGAGCGCATCGAGCGTAAGGCGGACGGCGTACACGTGTATCTGACCGCAGTCCGCAGCCACTTCACGCCCGATACCATCCGCGTCAAGCAGGGCGACAAGGTCCACCTGCACATCACCAACGTCGAGCAGGCGTACGATGCCACGCACGGCTTCGGCTTGGCCTCCTACGGCATCAACCTGAGTCTCGAGCCCGGCGAGCACGCCGACGTCAGCTTCGTGGCGGACCGCCCCGGCGTGTTCCCGATGTACTGCACCGAGTTCTGCTCGGCGCTGCACCTCGAGATGGCGGGCTACTTCCTGGTCGAGCCGAAGGGGGCCTGAACGTGCTGGGTCGGCTGCGATCGCTCTCGCTCGCGACCTGCGCGCTGTGCGCGGCGTGCGGTCGCGTCCCCGCGACGATGGCGGGCGCGGGTGCTCGCGCCGAGCGAGCCGGCGCTGCGTCGCGCTCCGGTGTGCCGCTCGCAAGCGAGCAGGCGCTGGCGCGGCCGGCCGGCTGTCAGACCGTCGCACCGGGGGAGCTCGCGGCGCGCGTAGCCGAGGCGCCCGCGGGCGCGCCGCTGTGCCTCGAGCCGGGGACGCACCCGGGGCCGCTGCAGATCGCGAAGCCTCTGACGCTCTGGGGACCGCGCAGCGCGGTCGTGCGTTCGCGCGGACCAGGCACCGTGATCGCGGTGACCGGCGCGGGTGCGCGCCTGCTCGGCTTCACCATCGACGCACGCGGCGGCCGCTACGACGAGCAAGACGCGGCGGTCGCGGTGCGCGCCGACGACGTGACGGTGCGCGGCCTACGCATCGAGAACGCCGTGTTCGGTATTCTGAGCGATCGCGCGAAGCGGATCACGATCACGGACAACGACGTGCAAGGTCAGTCCGAGACGACGCTCGGCATGCGCGGCGACGGCGTGCGGCTATGGGAGACGTATGACTCCTTGATCGCGCGCAATCGGATCGCGGATGGCCGCGATCTGGTCGTCTGGTATTCCGAGCGCAACCGCTTCGAAGATAACGCGTCCCTGCGCGGCCGCTACGGCACGCACTTCATGCACGCGAGCGATAACGTCGTGCGCCGCAGCAACTACGCCGGCAACGTGGTCGGGATCTTCGTGATGTACAGCCATCGCATCCGCATCGAGGACAGCATGTTCGTCGACTGCTCGGCCGCGGGCAGCATGGGCATCGGCATCAAAGACTCAGGCGACGTGCGCGTTCAACGGAACCGCTTCGTGCGCGACACGATCGGCGTGTACATCGACAACAGCCCGAGCAGCGTCGACGAGCGCGACCTGATCGAGGGCAATCGCTTTCAGCTCGGCGAGGCCGCGCTCGTGTTCCACGGGGGCGCGCGCGGGAACGTGATCACCCTCAACGACCTCGCTGGCAATCGCGAGCAAGTGCGCAGCGAAGGCGGGGGCGATGCCCGCGACGCGCGCTGGTCTGAGAACCGTTACGACGACTACGCGGGCTACGATCTCGATGGCGACGGCCGCGGCGACGTCGCCTACGAGATTCGCAGCCTATCGGCCGCGCTGACGAGCTCTCACCCGAGTCTCGCCTATTTTCGCGGCACCCCGGCGTACGCGGTGATCGAGGCGCTCGGCCGCATGGTGCCGCTGTTCGCGCCCCGGATCCTGCTCGTCGATCCGACGCCGCGCCTGAGTGATCCGGTCGTCGACGCACGCGGGGCGGGCGCGCCATGGACTGGGACGGGCGCGTCCGCGCGGGCGCCGGGACGCGAGGTGCCCGTTTCGGCGCGCGGTCGGGCGATCGCCGTGCGCGCACAGCTCTCGGAGGTGTCAGGTGCAGATTGAGCTCTCCGGCGTCCACAAGCGTTTCGGCGGTCAGCACGTGCTACGCGGCGTCTGGCTGAGCATCGCGAGCGGTACGCGCGTGGCGCTGGCTGGCCCGAACGGCAGCGGTAAATCCACGCTGCTGCGCGGCCTCATGGGGATTGTGGAGCTCGAAGGCACCGTACGCCTCGACGGGCTCTCGCCCTTTCAGCAGCGCGAGCAGGTCGCGGGCCGGCTCGCGTACGTGCCGCAGGCTCCGCCGCAGCTCGGCGCCACCGTGCGCGAGGTGGTCAGGGTGGCGGCCGCGCTCAGAGGCCTCTCCACCCTGACCATCGAGCAGACCGCCGCGAGTCTGGAGCTCGATCTGCGTGCGCTGCGCGACAAGCCCTTTCGCGCGCTGTCGGGCGGCATGAAGCAGAAGCTGCTGATCGCGCTGGCGTTCTCGAGCCAGGCTTCGCTCTTCATTCTGGACGAGCCGGCGGCGAGCCTCGATGCGCGCGCGCGCGCTCAGTTCGAGCGGCTGCTCGACGGCGCGACGCGAGGCGCCACGGTGCTCTTGTGCTCGCACCGCCTCGAGGACGTAGCGCGCTTCGCGGAGCGCGCGGTGGAGCTCTCGGAAGGTCAGATCGTGAGCGACCGGATGGGCACGGAGATCGCGTCATGAGGCCGTCCATGCGCGGAGCGCTCGCACTCGCCGTCGCGGGCGGCGCGCTGATCGCGCTGCTCGGCCTCGGTTTGTCCGCCAGGCCAAGGGCGCGCGGGCCTGAGCCCATCGCCTGGGACGAGGAGGCTTGCGCCGAGTGCCACATGCTCGTGGGACAGCCCGCGTTCGCGGCGCAGCTCCAAGCCCAAAGTGGCGAGCTCTGGAACTTCGATGATCCGGGCTGCGCGCTCCGGTTTCTCGCGCGCGAGCGGCCGCCGCTCGCGGCGCTCTTTTTTCATGCGTATGGAGAAGACACATGGCTCGAGATGAGTCAGGCCGCCTTTGTTCCGACTTCCGGCTCGCCGATGGGCTATGGCTTGGGAGCGGTTCGCAAGGGCACGAAGGAAGCCAAAGATGCGCTGGACCTGCGGCGGGCGACGGAGCGCGTGATGAGCCGCCCCGCGCGCGAGTGAAGGCCGTAGAGGCCCGCGCGTTCCGCTTGCGCGAGCTGGTCGCGTTGGCCCGGCTCGAGCTTTCGGAGATCGTGCGCTCGCGCTGGCTGGTGTTCTCCGCGGCCGTGTACGGGGTATTGTCCGCGGTGCTGGTGTTCGCTGGCATGCGCGAATCGACGGTGCTCGGGTTCAGCGGCATGGGCCGGGTGATGCTCTCGTTCGCGCACGTGCTGCTGTTCGTGTTGCCGCTCTTGGCCTTGACGGCGACCGCTCAGGTCGTTTGCCGGGCGCGTCATGACGGCACGATCGAGCTCCTCTTCAGCCAGCCTTTGTCCCGCACGGGGTACCTGCTCGCGCTCACGGTCGTGCGCTATTTGGCGCTCCTGCTGCCGCTCGCGTTCTTGCTCGTAGCCATGGGCGCGCTCGCTCAGCTGGCGTTCGGCGAAGCGGTGCCGTGGGCGGTGATCGCGCGCACGCTCGCCGTGAGCGCGGTCTTACTGTGGGCGTTCACGGGCATCGGCGTGTGCGTGTCCGTGCACGCGCCGCACGAGGCGCGCGCGGTGACGTGGAGCCTGTTCCTGTGGCTGTCGTCGGTGGCGCTCTTGGATTTGGCGCTGATCGGGCTCCTCTTGCAGTGGCGCATCGAGGCCCGCGTGACCTTCGCGCTGGCCGCGCTCAACCCCGTGCAGGCGGCGCGCCTCGCGCTGCTGTCGGGCCTCGAGAGCGATCTCGGATCGCTCGGTCCTGTGGGCTTCTTTTTGTCGCACCGGCTCGGCGCGAAGCTCTTGCTCGCGTCAGGTCTGCTTTGGCCGTTCTTGGTCGGCAGCTCTGCCTGGGCTGCCGCTTACTTCAGCTTTCGGCGACGAGACCTCGTTTGAGAGAAACACCATGAATCACCCGCTCGCAAGCTTCTACGCATTCCTCGATCGGCCGCTGTCCGGATGGGCACGGCTCGCCCTGCCCGCGCTGTGTCTGCCCGTCGTGCTCGCGTTTCAGCAGCCGCTCTGGCGCATCAGCATGGAGGCGCCCCAGTATCCGAACGGCTTGTGGATGGACGTCTACACGCACAAGCTCGAGGCCGGACACGCGGGTCACGATATCACCGAGATCAATACGCTCAACCACTACATCGGCATGCACCGCATCGTGCCCGAGGACTTCCAGGAGCTCGGGTACATGCCGTTCGTGCTCGGACTCATGTCGATCCTGTGCCTGCGCGTCGCCGCGATCGGCAACGTGCGGATGTTGATCGATCTGGCGGTGATGACGACGTACGCGCTCGGCTTCTTGCTGGCGCGCTTCGTGTATCGACTCTACGTGTTCGGTCACGAGCTCGACCCCCATGCGCCCTTCAAGGTCCCGCCGTTCACGCCCGTCATCATCGGCACGAGACAGGTCGCGAACTTCACCACCCACAGTCTTCCGCAGCCCGGGACGTACCTGGTCGGCGCGTTTGCGCTGGGCGTCGCCCTCGTCACCGTCGTCGAGCTCGCGCTC
>CAZYWR010000728.1:0-1818 GCA_964651185.1 uncultured Polyangiales bacterium | reverse complement strand
TGGCGCACAAGTTCGACCTTCCCTTCATCAACCTCGACGAAGTCGCGATCAACCCCGAGGCGGCGCGCGAGGTCGGCAAGGAGCTGATCGCCAAATTCGGCGTGATGCCGCTCGACATCGACCACAAGACCCTGACGGTGGCGATCTCGGACCCGACGTCGATCGACGCGCTCGAGGCGCTGCGCGTGCGCGTGCAGCGGCGCGTGCAGGACGTGCTGGTCACGCCGACCCAGCTCAAGGACGCGGTGCAGCGCTATCTCGTGCAGGAGAGCGCGCCCGCGTTCTCGTCCGACGCCACGGTCACCGCGATCTTGCAAGGGCTCACGGGCGAGAACGTCCGCGGCGCCGAGATCGAAGACGACGACGCCAAAGAGGCGGGCTCGCCGCGCGAGGACGAAGGCGGCATCATCAAGCTGGTCAACCAGATCATCATCGACGCCTACCGGCGCGGCGCCTCCGACATTCACGTCGAGCCGAACGGCAAGGAACGTCCGACCGTGGTGCGCTTTCGCATCGAAGGCGACTGCGTGCTGTACCAAGAGCTCCCTCCGATCGTGCGCAGCGCGCTGGTCTCGCGCATCAAGATCATCAGCAAGCTCGACATCTCCGAGAAGCGTAAGCCTCAGGACGGTAAGATCCGCTTCAAGCTGGCAGATCGTCAGATCGAGCTGCGCGTGGCCACCATCCCGAGCGTGAACGCCAACGAGGACGTGGTCATGCGCATCCTGGCGGCGTCCAAGCCGATGCCGCTCGATCGCATGGGCCTGAGCGCCAGGAATCTCGAGAACCTGAAGCGCGCGATCGCCAATCCTTACGGTCTCGTCTTGTGCGTCGGTCCGACCGGCTCCGGCAAGACCACGACCTTGCACTCCGTGCTCGGGCACCTGAACACCGTAGACATGAAGATCTGGACGGCGGAAGACCCCGTCGAGATCACGCAGCCGGGCCTTCGGCAGGTGCAGGTGCAGCCGAAGATCGGCTTCACGTTCGCGGCGGCGATGCGCGCCTTTCTGCGCGCCGATCCCGACATCATCATGGTCGGCGAGATGCGCGATCACGAGACCGCGTCGACCGCGGTGGAAGCTTCGCTCACCGGCCACCTCGTGCTCTCGACCTTGCACACGAACAGCGCGCCCGAGACGATCACGCGTCTGCTCGACATGGGCCTCGACCCGTTCAGCTTCGGCGACGCGCTGCTGGCCGTGCTCGCGCAGCGCTTGGCGCGCGGCCTGTGCCCGCATTGCCGCACGCGTAGCCCCGGCACCGAAGTAGAGTACGACGAGATCACGAGCATGTACGGTCGCGACCTGTTCAAAGAGGACTTCGGCATCGCGTTCGGCGACGGTTTCTTACTCGGGCGGCCGCGCGGCTGCGAACAGTGCGCGGGCAGCGGCTACAAAGGCCGGCTCGGCATCCACGAGCTGCTCGTCAGCGACAACACCATCAAGCACGCGATCGCCGAAAAGGCCCCCGTCGAACAGATCCGCGCGTCGGCGCTCAAGGCTGGCATGCGCACGTTGCTCCAAGACGGTATCCAAAAGGTGATGGCCGGGCTCACCGACATGAAGCAGGTACTCGCCGTCTGCAACAAATGAGCACGTCTGGGGCAGCACCTCTCATGCGCCGGGGTAGCCCGGGCTGGACGGGGGCGTGCTGCGGGGCGCGCGTCGCGTGATTGCTTCGTGGGTACGTCGCATGGCTTGTGCAGACTTACGCGGTGGTGCGCGATGTTCCGCCGACTTCGCGGCTCCACCGCTTGACGTGCCGGGGCTTTTCTCGCGTGGTGGCCTCGTACGGCGAGTGCCTTGGGGTAAGGTT
>CAZYWR010000727.1:0-1739 GCA_964651185.1 uncultured Polyangiales bacterium | reverse complement strand
GCTGGCCAGGAGCGCAGCCTCGCGCTGCGCGCCACGACGCGCACCCTCGACGAGCACCCGGCCGCGCACGAGCGGTGCCGCGACATCAGCGCCGAGCTCGCGCGCGAGCGCGCGCGCGCGACCCACGAACGGCTCGCCACGGTCGGCTCGCTGGCGGCGGGCGTGGCGCACGAGATCAACAATCCGCTCGCCTACGTGATCGCCAACGTGCAGTACGCCCTCGATAGCCTCGCGCACGGGCCGGATGGGCAGAGCGCGACGCAAACACGCGAGCGCAACCAGCTGCGCGAGGCGCTGTTCGAGGCCAACGAGGGCGCGCGCCGCGTGCAGCGCATCGTGGCCGACCTCAAGACCCTGGCGCGCCAGGGCGACGATCGCGTGGAGCCGATCGACGTCGAGCACACCTTGAACTGGGCGATCGGCGTGACCATGGCCGAGATCCGCCACCGCGCGCGCCTGGTGAAGAACTTCGAGCAGGTCTCGGAGGTGCGCGGCGACGAGGCGCGGCTCGGGCAGGTGTTCGTGAACATCCTGCTCAACGCGGCGCAGGCGATCGAGCCGGGTCACGCACACGAAAACGAGATCGTGGTCAACACGCGCGAGCGCGACGGGCGCGTGGTGGTCGAGGTGCTCGACACAGGCATGGGCATTCCCGAAGAGAACCTGACCAAGATCTTCGATCCGTTCTTCACCACCAAGCCGCGCGGCATCGGCACCGGCCTCGGCTTGTCGATCTGCCACGAGATCGTGGCCTCGATGCGCGGCACCCTGACGGCCGATAACCGCAGCCCGCGCGGCGCCAAGTTCGTCGTCGAGATCCCGGCGCTGTCGGTCTACCAGAGCGCGGCCGCGCTCCAGCAGCACAAGGCGAAGAGCTCCAAGCCGCCGCTACGCGCGGCCCGCATCCTGGTGATCGACGACGAAGCGTTGGCCGCCAAGGCGCTCGGCCGCATGCTGCGCGATCACCAAGTCGAGATCGCCGATCACGCGCCGACCGGCCTCAAGATGGCGCTCGAAAACAGCTATGATGTGATCTTTTGCGACCTGATGATGCCGGAGCTGAGCGGCATGGCGGTGCACGCGGCGATCGAACGCGCCGATCCGGGCGTGGCCGAGCGCATGGTCTTCATCACGGGCGGCACGTTCACCGAGGAGGCGCGCAACTTCGCGGCCCAGCACGGCGCGCGCTGCCTTTTCAAGCCCTTCGACAGCGCGCTGGTCAAAGGCGCAGTCGAGCGCCTGCTGACGGAGGAATGATCGCGGCCGCGGCGCGCCGCAGCGCTATGTCATGCCCGCGTCCCCGCCCGCGCGAAACGCGCGCGAGCCTTCCCGCGGCGGCCGCGGCGTCGTGCGCGAACGGGCGGTTCGCTCTCGACCGCAGCCCGACGACGCGCTAGCGAGTTCGCATGGCGAGCAGCGAGCCTCCCGCGCCCTCCCACGCCCCGCCGGCAGAAGCGGGCGAGCCCCACGCGGCCCCGAGCCAGGCCGGCGCGGCGCGTGCGCGCCCGTTGCCGGCACGCGCATCGGTCGTGGTCGTCGGCGGAGGCATCGCGGGCCTCTCGAGCGCCTGGCAGCTCGCGGAACACGGGGTGCCCGAGGTGCTCCTGCTCGAAGCCGAGCCGCTGCTCGCGACGCACGCCAGCGGGCGCAACGCCGCCATCTTTCTTCCGCTCGAGGCGAGCGTCGCGGGCGTGTGGCTGGCTTCGCGCGCGCGCGAGCTGATCGACGAGCGCGCCGGC
>CAZYWR010000726.1:0-5140 GCA_964651185.1 uncultured Polyangiales bacterium | reverse complement strand
CGCGTCGCGGCCGCGCGCGTGCAGCGCCTCCTGGCGCGCATGAAGCCGAAGTACGCCGAGACGGTCGTCCTGCACGACGTGCTCGGGCACGACTTGAGCGAGATCGCCGACATCATGGGCGCGAGCGTCGCGGCCACGCAGTCGCGGCTCGTGCGCGGACGAAAAGAGCTCTTGCGCCGCGCGAAGGATCGGCCATGACCGGCCCGGATCCGGATCTGGATCGGCTGATCGCGCCCTTGCGCGACGGCCCGGTGGCGCTGCGCAGCGCGGAGGAGGCAGAGCGGCGGCGCGCGCAGTTTCTCGGCCAGCTGACGGTCGGCGTGCAGCGCGTCCCGGCGCTGCGCCGGCGCCCGCGCGTCCGGCGCTTGGTGATGCGCGGCGCGGCGCTGCAGCTGGCGCTCTCGGTGTTCGCGCTCGGCGGGTGGCTCGCGCACAGCTACCGCGATCCGCGTAGTCCGGCGCTGACCGTCGAGAACTTGGGCCACGGCAGCCTGCGTTGGACCGACGCGCAGGGCAATGCGCAGACGCTCGCGGGCGCGGCCGAGCTCGTGCATAGCGGCGAGCTCGAGGTGCCCGCCGATAGCTCGGCGCGCATGGTCACGCACGAACGCGTGCGCATCGACGTGGCGGGCGCGTCGCGCTTGCGCATCGAGCACCGCAGCGAGCTCGGCAGCCGCGTTTTTCTCGCGCGCGGCGAGGTGCACTGCCAGGTGCCGAAGCTGCCGGAAGGGCGCGAGTTCGCGGTCGACACGCCGGAAGCGCGCGTGGTGGTGCACGGCACGGACTTCACGGTTCGCGTGCCGGAGCAGGGCGACGCGAGCCCCTGCGTACGCGTGCGCGAAGGGCTGGTGGAGGTGCAGCGCGGGGCTTCCCGAAGCTGGCTCGGTCCGGGCGCGGAATGGGGCTGCGAGACCGAGCGCGCCGACGCGCCCGCGGACTCGCGCGACCGGCCAGGACGCGGCCTATCGGAGTTGCGGGGACGCAAGCTGCGCGATCGGCGCGCGCACGCGGAGAGCGGGCCGCGCGGCACGCTCGATGCGGAAAACGGCCTCTTGGCGGCGGCGTTGCGCGCCGAGCAAGCCGGCGAGAACGCGCGCGCCAAGCAACTTTTCGAGCGCCTCCTGCGCGTGTACCCCGCCTCGCCCCTTGCCCCCGAGGCGCAAGCCGGGCTCGCGCGCCTGCGTTGAGCCGAGCAGCTTGGGGGTGGGGTCGCGTTGACGTGCGCCCCGTGAAGCGATAGCTCGCGGCCTGCGAAAAGGAGGTCGTGTGCGCAGGCTTGAGCGTTTCGCGTTCGTGGGGAGCGGCGCGTTGGGTCGCTTCGCTCGCTCGATCCTGGTGAGCACGGTGCTCGCGCTCATGGCGCTTCCGGTGCGCGCGCAAGGAGCGGAGCCCGCCGGCTATCGCGAGGCGGTCGAGCAAGCCCTGAACGAGTACGGCCTCAAGAACTACGAGGAGGCGAGCGCGCTGTTCGCGCGCGCCCACGCCTTGTACCCCAACGCACGCACCTTTCGCGGCTTGGGCATGGCGGCCTTCGAGCTGCGCCGCTACGCGGAGAGCGTCGGCTATCTCGAGGCCGCGCTGGGCTCGCAGATCAAGCCGCTCGACGACGCGCTGCGCGCCGAGACGCAGTCGTTGCTCGCACGCGCGCGCAGCTTCGTGGCGACGCTGGAGCTGCGCGCGACGCCGCCCGAGGCTGCGCTCACGCTCGACGGCGCGCCGCTCGATCCCGACGCGCGTCCGCTCTTGCTCGGCCTCGGCGAGCACACGGTCGAGGCCCGACTCGCAGGTTACAAGGGCGAACGACAGCGCGTGCGTGTCCGCGGCGGCGAGGTGCTGCGCATGGAGTTCCATCTCGCGCGCGAGCTCCTGAGCGGGCCTGAGCTGGAGCGCCCGCGGCCCGTGTACAAGAGCCCGTGGCTCTGGTCGGGGGTGGGCGCCGTGGTAGTCGGCGCGGCCGTCGCCGGGCTCGTGCTCGGGCTCAAGCACCACGACAAGGAGACGCGCATCGTGCCCGTGTCGAGCCCGAACACGCCGGCAGGCGTGGTGCTGTCGACGTTGGGAGCGCGTTGATGCGGGCGCATGGCCTCGCGCCGGCAGGCGGCACGTCTCGCCGCCGGCGCTGCGGTCGAGCCGTACACGCTCCCGCGCTGCTCGCGTGCGCCACCTTTGCGTGCGTCGCTTGCAGCTCCAAAGTCGAAGATGTTCCGGCCAGCACCCAAGTCACGGTGACAGTCGACGCAGCGCAGGCGCTGCGTTCGCAGATCAGCGCGCTGCGCGCGGCGCTTTGGGTCGAGCAGGCAGGTGCCTGGAGTCCGCGCTCCAGTGCGCAGGTCGCGCAGACCGGGCTGCGCTGGCCGCTCGACCTCCCGGTCGTGGCGAGCCGTGCTGCCGACGACGACGCCAAGTTCGAGGTGATCCTCGCGGCGTACGACGCCGGCGGTAACCTGATCGCGCAGACGCGCGTCGTGACGACGTTCCTCGCGGGCAAGCGCGCTTGGGTGAACGCGCCGACGCTCACGCCGTGCGCGGGCCATGCGCCGGGTTTCGCGTGCGACAGCGACAGCTGTCACGGCGAAGCCTGCACGATCTGCATGGCGTCGTCGCAAACGTCCGCCTGCGTGCCGGCCGGCTTGAGCCCGAGCGGCGAGGTCCAGAACATCCTCGATGCGGGCGTGCAGGCGCCCGACGAGGCGAGTCCGCGCAGCGATGCCGGCACGGGCGACGCGCCTGCCGCGAGCGGCACCAGCCAGCCCGCGCAGGACAGCGCAGTCCCGGCGGGCGACGCCGCTATCGGCGACGCTGGTACTTCGGCAGACGGCGACGCCGCCACGAGCGGCGACGCGGGCGCGCCGGCGCCCAGCTGCCCCACCGACAACCCGTGCAAGGCGCCGTACGACTGCGTGCCAACTGCGCTCGGCTATACGTGTCGCGGCCAATTTGCCGATTGGCCGATGCCCGACCCGACGGCGGGCGCCAAGGTCGCGCCGAGCTACAGCTCGAACTCCGTCACGGTCGTCGACAACGTGACCGAGCTCGAGTGGCAGATCGGCATCCCCACGACGTATCCCGGCTGCACCGGCATGCGCATGGACGGCCAGCTCGGCGATCTGTGCGCGCGCCTCGAAGCGAGGCAGTACTGCGCAGACCTGACGATCGGCGGCCATGACGACTGGCGTTTGCCCACCTTGGTCGAGCTCGTTTCGCTGCTCGACACGCAGCGCGCGCTGGGCGCGGAGGGGATCAACTCCGGATACTTCGGCGACCTCTTCTGGGCGTCGCTGCGTTCGGCCGAGGAGAACGGCGTCGACTTCTCGAGCGGCGAGCTCTCGTACGATGTCGATCCCGCCTACGTGCGCTGCGTGCGTTGATCCGGGCCCCGGGTCCATGGCGCACCGCGATGGTGCAACATCGCGACCGTGACGTGACGAGTTGGCGCTTCATGCGCCGGGGGCCGGTCCATGCGTCAGGGCGACGTCAAGCGCCGCGCAGCGAGCCGGCCAGGCCGTCGAGGATGTCGGACTCGCTGACCAGGAGCTCGCCCAGATCGAGCTCGCGCATCACGGTGAGCAAGACGGCGGCGCCGCCCACGATCACCTCGGCGCGCTTCGGCTCGGCGAGCACGCGGCGGCGCGCGGCGAGATCCGCGCGCGACAGCTGCGCGAAGAGCGCCTCCACCTGATCGCGCGTGAGCCACGAGCGATGCGTCCGTCTCGCATCGTAGGTGGTCAAGCCTTGCTGCAGCGCGGCGAGCGCGGTGATCGTGCCGGCCAGGCCGACCACGGTGCGCGCGCGCGCCACGTCGATGCGCGCGCGCACCTCGCGCAAAACGCCGCGTACGTCCGCGAAGCAGGCTTCGATCTGCGCGGGGCTCGGCGGGTCGGAGGGCGGGCCTGCGGGCGCGAACGAACTGTCGCCGAGGCGCGCGCGGGGCCCGCCGTCGCTCGCGAAGTGGCGCTCGGTCATGCGCACGCAGCCCATGTTCACGGAGATGAGTTGCTCGGGCGCGTCCTGTCCGAGCACGAACTCGGTCGAGCCGCCGCCGATGTCGATCACCAGGTACGGGCCCGGCGCGAGCGTCCCCAGCCCGCTGGTGGCGCCCCGAAACGAGAGCAGCGCCTCTTCCTCGCCGCTCAGGAGCTCGGGGCGATGGCCGAGCGCGCGCTCAGCCGCGTCGAAGAACAGGGCGCTGTTGGTCGCGTCGCGCGCCGCGCTCGTGGCGGCGGCTCGCACCCGCGACGCGCCGAGATGTTCGATCTCCGTGCGATAGCGCGCGAGCACCGCGGTCGTGCGCGCGATCGCGTCCGGGCGCAGCGAGCCGCTCACGTCGACGCCTTGCCCGAGCCGAGTGATCTCCATGTGCCGCGCGAGCTCCTGCCCCGCGCCGTCCGTGATCAGCAGGCGCACCGAGTTGGTGCCGATGTCCACGGCCGCCACGTTCACCGGTCGCCTCCAGCCTGCGCGCATCCGCCATGTGCGCGCATTCGCGCCGGGGTCTGCGCGCTCATCCGCCGATCTCGCGCTTGAGGCCGATCAGCGTGAACAGCTCCATGCGCGAGGCCGGATTGTTCAGGAACGCGCCGTACAGCTTGCTGGTCGTGGTCCACGAGCCCGGCTTCTTCACGCCGCGATAACACATGCAGAAGTGCTGGCATTGCAGGATCACGGCCACGCCTTGCGGCGTCAGGTGCGTGTCGAGCGCCTCCGCGATCTGCTTCGTCAGCTTTTCTTGCACTTGCAGGCGCTTTGCGTAGACGTCGACCACGCGCGCGATCTTACTCAGCCCGACGATGCGCCCGTTCGGGATGTACGCCACGTGCGCCTTGCCCACGAACGGCACGATGTGGTGCTCGCAGTGGCTGAACACTTCGATGTCGCTCACCAGCACGAGCTCGTCGTAGCCCTCGACCTCCTCGAAGGTCTTCGCCAGATACTCGCCCGGGTCCATGGTGTAGCCGCCGAAGTGTTCGTTCCAGGCGCGCACCACGCGCGCGGGCGTGTCGCGTAGCCCCTCGCGCTCCGGGTTTTCGCCGAGGTACGACAGCATGCCGCGTACGTGGGTTTCCGCCTCACGGACATCTTCGGGGGTGCGCGAGAGCGCGAGCGCGTCCGGCCGGACGGTGTCGAACTCGCGGCCATCTGG
>CAZYWR010000725.1:0-1616 GCA_964651185.1 uncultured Polyangiales bacterium | reverse complement strand
CAACGTGCGCACCTTGATCGAGCAGGCGCTCCCGCCGACGCTCGAGCTCGCCGCCTGGGCGCTGCTCGTGGCCTGGTCGCTCGCGATCCCGCTCGGCGTGTTGGCGGCCGCGCGCAGCGGCACCTGGATCGATCGTCTGGCTTCGCTGTTCGCGCTGACCGGGTTGGCGCTGCCCACGATCTGGCTCGGGCCGCTGTTGGTGCTGCTGTTCGCGGTCGAGCTGCGCTGGCTGCCTTTGCCCGGGGACGATCCCTCTGCCTCCGGCGCGCTGGTGCTGCCGGCGATCACGGTGGGATTCGCGCTCGCGGCCGCGCTCACGCGTCAGACCCGGGCGGCGATGCTCGAGGTGCTCTCGCAGCCGTACATCACGGCGGCGCGCGCGCGTGGCGTCACGCGGCTGCGCGTGTTCTTTCAACACGCGCTCCGAAACGCGCTCGCCCCGGTGCTCACGGTGGGCGCCGCACAGCTCGGGGCGCTGCTTTCGGGTGCGGTGATCGCCGAGAAGATCTTCGAGCGTCCGGGGCTCGGGACGTTGTTCCTCGAGGGCTTCTTCGCGCGCGACATCCCGGTCGTGCAAGGCGTCGTGCTGTTGGTCGGCGTGCTCTACGTGCTGGTCAACGTCGCGCTCGATCTCGCTTACGCGGTGGTCGATCCGCGCGTGAGGCTCGGATGAAGCGGGTCTGGCGTGCGCCCTCGGTGTGGGTGTGCTTGTCGTTTTTGACGATCGCCGCGTTCGGGCCGCTGCTCGTCACGCGCGCGCCGGACACCATCGACCTCGCACATGCCTACGAGCTGCCGAGCCGCGCGCACTGGCTGGGTACGGGCGACAATGGCGTCGATCTATCGAGCGCGCTCGTGCACGGCGCGCGTTTGGCGGCGCTGATCTCGCTGAGCGTGGTCGGTCTATCGCTCGCGATCGGCGGCACGCTCGGAGCGCTCGCCGGCTTGCGTGGCGGCCTGCTCGAAACGCTGGTCATGGCGCTCTGTGATCTCTTGCAAGCCTTTCCGGCCGTGCTCCTCAACATCGCGCTCTTGTCGGTGGTGACACGGCCCTCGGTCGAGCACGTGGTGCTCTCGTTGTCGGTGAGCGGTTGGGTGTTGTACGCGAGGCTGGCGCGCGCCGAGGTGCTGTCCTTGCGCGAGCGCGAGTTCGTGCAGGCCGCGCGTGCGCTCGGCGCGAGCGAGCGGCGCGTGCTGTTCAGGCATCTGGTGCCCAATCTATTCGGGCCGCTCTTGGTGCAGGCCACCACGGGGTTCGGCGGCGTGGTGCTCATGGAGGCGACGCTCTCGTTTCTCGGCCTCGGTCCGGCGCGCGCGGTGTCCTGGGGCACGCTCCTCGACCAAGGGAGCTCCGTGCTCCTACGTTTCCCACACGTGGCCTTGATGTCGGGTTTTGCCATCGCCAGCGTTGTGCTCGGCTTCAACCTGGCCGGCGACGTGCTGCGCGGGGCGCTCGATCCGCGTCTGCGCGGCTCGCGCTGAACCTCGGCAGGACGCCTACCCACTTGCCCTGGCCGACCAGCCCTGTAACAAAGGAGGTGCATGGGCGTACGGCGAGGCTGGGGCCGCCTGATTCGGCTCGCGCGCAGGATCGCGCGCGTGGGTCGGCGTGCGCG
>CAZYWR010000724.1:0-1673 GCA_964651185.1 uncultured Polyangiales bacterium | reverse complement strand
CCGCAGGAGATGATCGCGGTCCGCGATCCCTGGGGGTTTCGCCCGCTGTCGCTGGGCCGGCTCAAGGGCGCCTACGTGTTCGCCTCCGAGCCCGTCGCCTTCGAGCTGATCGCCGCCGAGTACATCCGCGACGTGGAGCCGGGCGAGATGGTCCTGATCGACAAGAACGGGATGACCAGCCTGCGCCCCTTCGAGCGCGAGCCCTCGAAGATGTGCATCTTCGAGTACGTCTACTTCGCGCGCCCCGACGCCACGCTCGGCAGCATCAACGTGTACGAGGCGCGCAAGCGCATGGGCCGCGCGCTTGCCAGCGAGGACGCGGTCCGCGCCGACGTGGTGATCCCCGTGCCGGACAGCGGCGTGCCCGCGGCCCTCGGCTACGCCGAGAAGGCGGGGCTGCCCTTCGAGCTCGGGCTGGTGCGCAGCCACTACATCGGCCGCACGTTCATCGAGCCCCAATCCTCCATCCGCCACTTCGGCGTGCGCCTGAAGTTGAGCCCCAACCGCGCGCTGATCCAGGGCAAGCGCGTGGTGGTGATCGACGACTCCATCGTGCGCGGCACGACCAGCCGCAAGATCGTCAAGATGCTGCGCGACGCCGGGGCCCGCGAGGTGCACCTGCGGATCAGCTCGCCGCCCACGCGCTGGCCCTGCTTTTACGGGATCGACACTCCGTCGCGCAGCGAGCTCATCGCCTCGAGCCACAACATCGACGAGATCGCCAAGTACGTCACCGCGGACAGCGTGGGCTACCTGAGCGTGGAGGCGCTGCACACCGCGGTCGGGGGGACGGGCTACTGCGACGCCTGCTTCACCGGGAATTATCCGGTCGCCTTCGAGAAGCCGTCGGTCCGTCGCCAGCTCTCGCTGGTGATGTAGCCTCGGCGCGGGGGGCCGCGCGAGGTTTGTGGTCCGCCGTACGCGTCTCGGGTTCACAGGGGCGCCCGGCGGTGTAAGCTCTGGCCGGTGCTACTGCTCGAGCCCATCGAGGACATCGTCCCACGGCGCGCGCAAGGCTACGGGGAGTTCGTGCGCCGCAGCGCGGCTCTGGCACGCGCCGGCTTGCCGGTCCCCGCGGGGTACGCGCTCGCGCGGGGCGAGGCGGATGTCCGCTACGCGCAGTGTCTGGCCGAGGGCGAGCGCCTGCCCGCCCTGCTCAGCCCGCAGCGCGATCTCCCCTCGAACGAAGCGCTGGCCAGCATCCGCGCCCGCCTGCTCGAGGACGGGATCGGCGAGGATCTGCGCGCGGAGCTGACCCAGATCTTCGGCTCCCTGCGCGCGCAGGGCGCTCCGGCGCTGGCGGTGTCCTGCTTCCTGGTCTGCGACAAGCCGCGCGAGGAGCGCATCCTCGGCGACGTCCAGCTCGGGATCGAGACGGATGGGCGCCTCTTGTCCGCCGTGTCGGCGGCGCTGGGCGCGCCCGTCGAGGCCGACCTGCTGCGCGCGCTGCGCGCCGCCGACGTGCGCGACGCCAGCGTGGCGATCAGCGTGCAGCGCATGGTCGACGGCATGGTGTCCGGCGTGGTCTACACGCGCCACCCGCTGACCGGCGACGGCCGCGAGTGGCTGGTGCGCGCGGGCTACGGCCTGGCGAGCGCCGTGCGCAGCGCGCGCGTGCCGAGCGACATGTTCCGCCTCGCGCGCGGGGGCTACCTGCGCGACAGCGTGATCGT
>CAZYWR010000723.1:0-1512 GCA_964651185.1 uncultured Polyangiales bacterium | reverse complement strand
ACCTGCTCGTGACGCTCGGGGTCGCTGTGCTCACCGCGGTTTGGGCGGCGCTGCCGTTTTCGCCCTGGGGACCGGGCCACGGCTGGGTCGCCGGCGTGGCGGCGCCGCTCCTCACGTTCGTGGCGATGGGGGCCGCGGCGCACTTCGCGCACGTCTATCACCACGAGCGCGCGCAATTCATGGACGGCGATGCGTCGTGGGGTGCTGTGCTGGGCCGTGCGCACGCCGTGCTCTGGGGTCCCTTCCACGTCTGGCTCGAAAGTCTGCTGCAGGCCGGCTGGCGTCCTCGACTCAAGGCACAGCTCGATGCGCACGAGCGCGCGGCGCTGCGCAGTCTGCGACGAGTGCGCTGGCGCAACTGGGCTCGGCTCGCCTCCTGCCGTCCGCAGATCGTGACCGTGCCCGGCACGATCGAGGAGCTGCGGGAGGCCGTGGCGGACGCGCGCGCCCGGGGCCAGCGGGTTCGGGTCGTGGCCTCGGGATTCTCGTGGTCTTCGTTGGTCCCCTCGGACGAGACGTTGATCTGCTGCGAGCGGCTCGATCGCATGGTCGTCGACACGTCCGATCCAGCGCGGCCCGCGGTGTGGGCCGGAGCGGGCGTCACCAATCGCCAGCTCAACCGAGAGCTCGCGCGTCACGGCCTGTGCATGCCCTGGAACGTAGTGCTCGAGACCGTGCGCGTGGCGGGCATCGCCTCGACCGGCACGCACGGCACCGGCCGGGACACGGCGACCATCGGAGATTTGGTCGAGGCCTTCGAAGTGGTCGACGCGGAGGGCCGCTTGCGGGAGCTCTCCGAGCAGACCGTCGGCGCGGAGGTCATGAGCGCCGCGCGCCTCGGCCTCGGCCTGTTCGGCGTGATCGCGCGCGTTCGCTTGAGAGTCGTCCCCATCTATCGCGTGCGCCAGACCGATCAGCGACTGTCCGTGCCCGCCGTGCTCGCGGCGGTGCCCGAGCTCATCCGAGCCCATGATTCCGTGGAGCTGACTTGGTTCCCGTTCAATCGAGACATGTGGGTACGCACGATCGACCGCACGTCGGCGCCGCGCACCTTCCACGGTCACGGCTTCTGGTTCAAGACGCAGAATTTCCTGCAGAATGCTTGGCTGGTCGTCTTCTCGCATCTCGTCATGGCATGCGCGCCGGGCCTGACACCTACCTTGTTGCGCGTCGGCTTCCGCATGCTGCCGTTTCGCACGCGCGTGCTCGATCTGCCGGAGTCGCATCACTACCACCACTGGATCGAGATGCTGCCGGCCGGCTGTCTCGAGGTCGGCTTCAAGGCGGACGCTGACGGCGCGAACGTGCGCCGCGCCTTCGAAGCGGCCGAGCGCATGGTGGACGAGCACGCGCGGCGCGGACTCTATCCCCTGAACCTGACGGTGAACGTGCGCTTCATCGGCGCGAGCGAAGCATTGTTATCGCCCGCGTACGGTCCGGGCATCACGTGCTACATCGAAATCATGTGGATGGGCCGGCCGAAGGGCTGGGCCGAGTTTTCTTCCGAGCTTT
>CAZYWR010000722.1:0-1539 GCA_964651185.1 uncultured Polyangiales bacterium | reverse complement strand
CGCAAGCAGACTCGGCAGGGGTACGAGCTCGGTCGCCGTCACGCCGTCCAAAAAGGGTGGCGGTCGCTCGCGCACCCCAGAGCGCTGCACGCGAGACGTGCGCGGCGCGGACATCTCCAGGATCTTGGATGGGGCAACTAGGAGCGGCGCCTCGCCAGCGCGGGCTCGCGCCCTGAGCGACCCGGACCTCGCGCTCCTCACCTTTGGGTTAGAAGTGCGCGCCGACGGCGGTTCTTTCTCCAGATTTTGCTGACCCGTCGGCCTTCGGCGTGTTGTATCAAACATACCAGACTTGCGCTTTGAGCAAGTCGGCGCTCGTGGGGGAGGCGCCGCTCGTATCGAGACGCGCACTCTCGAGATACGAAAGGAACGTCGAACATGAGCGATCTGGTGATGGACGTAACTCTTACTGGTCCACAACTGATAGGACGCTACGAACTCCTCAGCACGATCGGCACGGGCGGCATGGCCAGCGTGCACCTCGCGCAGCTCGCGGGCGAGGCCGGCTTCCACCGCCTGTTCGCGATCAAGTCGCTCCATCCCCACCTGATCGAGGACGAGTCCTTCGTGGCCATGCTGCTCGACGAGGCGCGCCTCGCGGCGCGCATTCACCACCCCAACGTGGTGCCCATCATCGACCTCGGCAGTCAAGACGGGATCCCTTACCTCGTCATGGAGTACATCGAAGGCTGCCCGTTCTGGACGCTGCTCAAGGCCGCAAATCGCGCCCGCCCTCCGCGGCTCATCATGTCGATCGTGCTCGACGCGCTGAGCGGGCTACACGCCGCGCACAGCATGGCCGACGACGACGGCAACTCCATGCGCCTGGTCCATCGCGACGTCAATCCGCACAACATCCTGGTCGGCGTGGACGGAGTGGCGCGCCTGACTGACTTCGGCGTCGCGTGGGCCGAGCAGCGCTGCGCGAGCACGCGGGCCGGACAGCTCAAAGGGAAGGTCGCTTATATGTCTCCCGAACAGCTCAGCGGCGAAGAGCTCGACGGCCGCTCGGACATCTTCGCGGTCGGCTCGATGCTCTGGTCGGCGCTCACGGGCTTGCGTCTGTTCGTCGGCGCGAGCGACGCGCAGACCATGCACGCCATCCTGACCGAGCCGGTGCCGCCGCCGAGCAGCATGGGCCTGCATCCGCCGGCCGTGTTCGATTCGATCGTCCTCAAGGCGCTCGAGCGCGATCCGGAGCGGCGCTTCACCAACGCCGAAGAGATGGAAGACAGCCTGCGCGAAGCCGCCATGCGTGAAGGTCTGGTCGGGAGCAAGCGCGAGGTCGGCGAATGGGTGAAGAGCACGGTCGGCAGAGACCTGTCCCTGCGCCGCGCGCGCACCCGCACCATCACGAAGACCCTGCCCAGCGCGTCGTCGCTCGAGCTCGGCCGCACCTCGTTCGAACCGTTCGCGCTGTCCGCGTGGCGGGCGCCTGCGCCGCAAGGGCAGACGATGGACGCGCCCGTTCCCCACGATGAGCCGAGCCCCGGACGGCTGCGCTCGTCGCTCCCGTTCCTTTTTCCTCGCGCACCGGCC
>CAZYWR010000721.1:0-7403 GCA_964651185.1 uncultured Polyangiales bacterium | reverse complement strand
CGCTTCGACCGGCCCCTGCGCGAGCCAGGTGCGCGCGACCTGGCGGTGCATGGCCCGCCGCTCCGGCTCGGGGCGAGCCTCGTACGCAGCCTGGCGCACGCGATCGTGCAGGAACGCGTAGCGCTCGCCCGCGCGCGCTAGCAGGAATCCTTCGCCGAGCGCCCGCTCGATGGCCTCTCGCGCGCGCTCGCGCGAGAGCCCGGCGAACGCCGCGACCTCGCGCAGCTCGAATTCGTTGCCGAGACAGGCCGCCCAGCACAAGAGCTCGCGCATCGACGCAGGCGCGCGCGCGATGCGCATCGCGCTGATGTCTACCACCTGCGCCGAGGGCGCGAACGCGGCGAGCGCTTCTTCTTCCCAGGCCCAGCGCCCTTCCCGCATGCGCAGCACGCCCGCGTGATAGAGCTCGAGCAGCGCTTGACCCAAGAAGAACGGGTTGCCTCCCGAACGCTGGTGGAGCGCTGCCGCAAGCGGCTCGACCGCCTGCTCCGACATACGCAAGGCCGCCGCGACGAAGGCGCGCACGGCCGCCGGCGCCAACGGTGCGAGCCTCAGCTCCAGCGCGATCCCCCCGCCGACGCGCGCGATGAGCTCGCGGAGCGGATGGCTCGCGCCGACCTCATCGTCGCGATACGCGCCGATCATCAGCGCCGAACGCCCCTCGCGCGCGAAGCGCTCGACGAAATCGAGCGTCGCCGGGTCGGCCCACTGCAAGTCGTCGAGAAAGAGCAAGAGCGGCTGTTCGCGCGTGGCGAGCGCGCCGAACAGCCGCTGCAGCAGGCGCTCGGCCTGCAGCTCCCGCTCGCGCGGCGAAAGCGGCGATTCGCTCGCAGTCGCATCGTAGAGCGGAGCGAGCAGCGGCCCGAGCGCCGGCAGCTGCGCTGCGAGCGCGCCCGCCTCCCGGCCGAGCGCGTCGCGCAAGCGTCGCCGGCACGCCGCGAGCTCCTCTTCCGCTCCGCCCAGCAACACCGTCACGTGCGCCGCGAGCGCGCTCGCGAGCGCGCTGTACGGCACGCCGCGCTGGAAAGGGTCGAACTTGCCTTGCAGACAATAGCCTTGGGTCCCGACCAGCGCGTGCCGCAGCGCGCGCACGAGCGCCGTCTTGCCTACGCCCGAGCGCCCCGCGATCAAGGCGACGCGCGCGCGTCCGCCCTCGACCGCATCGCGAAACACGGCGCGCAGCGCGTCGATCTCGCGGTCGCGGCCGATCAGCTGCGTCGGGAGCGTCAGCCGGTGCGAGCGATCGTCGATCGCCAGCGCGCTGAGCGCGCCGCGCTCGAAGCGCTCCAGGTCACGGAGCACGCCGAGCGCCGACTGATAACGATCTTCGGCGTCTTTGGCGAGCAGCTTCTGCACCAGCGCGTCGAGCGCGCGCGGCGCGCCGCTGAGCCGCGCGGGGTTGACCGCGACGTGTTTGTGCACGAGCTCGAGCGGATCGCGCGCCTCGAACGGCGGGCGCCCCGCGAGCAGGTAGTAAAACGTGGCTCCCAAGCCGTACAGATCGGCGCGGTAATCGAGCGGCCGGCTGGTGCGACCCGTCTGTTCCGGAGCGATGTAGGCGAGCGTGCCTTCGAGCTGCGAAGGAGCGCGGAACTCCTGCGCCTCCCAGGCGGCGCGCGTCGCGATGTCGAAGTCGACGAGCTTGGTGCGGCCGTCGCGCGTGCGCACGAAGTTCGCGGGGTTGACGTCTTTGTGGATGAGCTGCGCTTCGTGCACGGCCGCGAGCGCCCGGCACGCGTCGCGCGCGATCGCCAGAAACAGCGCCATGCTCACGGGCGCCGGGAGCTCGAGCAGGGAGCCTCCTTCGAGGCGTTCGAGGAGCAGGAGGCCCGCGCGCTCGTCGAGCGCCAGCGCGCGCACCACGCATTCCGAGCGCGCCAGCGCCAACAGCTGGAACTCGCGGGCGGCGCGGCTCTGGGCCGCGAGCGAGGCGCGATCGGCGCTGCGCTTCGCGACCACCTCTTGCCCGCCCCACACGCCGACTTCGATCAGCGTGCGACGGGATCGATGGATCTCTCGCTCCGCGCTGAAGTCGCCCGCCGGCAGGGCATCCACGCTCGCCTCGATCACAGCCGGCGTCGCGCTCGGATGGTGAGCCGGTCCCCTTCGTGCGCGGCTCGCAGCGAGCACTGACCTTCGGTCGCGATGCGGTGAAAACCGAGCTCGCTCGTCGCGCTGCCATCGCCGCGAGAGAGCTCGATCAGCCGCTCGACGTAGGCGCGCTGCTTGTCTTCCGCCGCCTCGATTTCGCGGATGCGCTGCAGCACCTCGCGGGCTTGCTCCGCAGCGCGCAGCGGCGTGGTCACGCGCAGCTCTACGAAGCTCGGGTCGCACTCGAGCTCGACCATGACGCACACGTCGCCGTCCCCGGCATCGGCGTGGCGCAGTCCGTTCTCGGCTAGCTCTGCCGCGACCATGGCGAGCTCGCGGCGCGGCTCCTCGGGCAGCGCGCGCAGGCGCTGCTCGAGCTGGCGGCGCAGGGCGCGCACGCCATCCCAGTCTCGTATCGGCGCAAGTTGAGATGATTGCATGGCACGCACACAGTCCGTCAGCACGCCCGGACAGTCAGATTCGCATATACCGCCGCCATGCTCGAGAGTGCCTTGAACGGTGTACGCTGCCAGGCCTTGTATTTGCTGTACAGAATCGTCATCGGCACGCTCCGATCGTGCAGATGGCGGACGAGCTCGACGATGGGGGGGAACGTGGAGGAGTTCATGTACTCGAGCTCGGTAAAATCGAGCGTCAAGCCGCGCTCACAGGCGGGCTCGAAATAGTCCTCGAAGAGCGTCCGCAGCTGCTCGGCCACGTCGCTCGAGTCGCTCTCTCCGCGAAACCGCATCGTCAGCGTGCCTTCCGCCTGATCATCGACCTGGACCTCCAATTGACCCAACCTATGCTCGCTCATGGCAAGTCCTGTGTTCCTCGCTGTCGATCAAGATGCGCCAGCATCCGTATGTAGCGCGGGCAACCAGCGAGCCAGCACCGCTTTGAGCTCGCCTATCCCGAACGGCTTCTGCAACAATCCGTCCATGTCGGCAGCGCGCCAGACCGCGTCCTGCTCGCGAAACGTATGCGCCGTCATGCACACGATCGGCAATCGCCGCGGCGCGGACGACCTCCGGCGAATCGCCTTCGTGGTCTCGGGCCCGGACATCTCGGGCAGGTTCCAGTCCATCAGCACGAGGTCGTAGGGCTCGCGCGCCACGGCCTCGAGCGCGGCGCGCCCGTCCGGCACGATCGCGCCGCGCACGCCGAGCGCCATCAACATGGAACCGAGCAGAGAACGCAAGATGGGGTTATCCTCTACGACCAGCACCGAGCGATGTTCGCGCGGGCCGCCGGCGTCCTCGAAGCTCGGCTGCGCGGCGCGCGCGCGCGGCACCGTCAAATCGAACCAAAAGCGCGAGCCTTGGCTCGGCTCGCTCTCGCACAGGAGCTCGGAGCCCATCAGCTGCACGATGTGGCGGCTGATCGACAAGCCGAGTCCGGTGCCGCCGAAGCGCCGCGCGCCCGCGTCCTGCACGAACGGCTCGAAGATCGCGGTCTTCAGCGCGCTGGGGATGCCGATCCCCGTGTCGACCACCTCGACGCGCAGCCCCACCTGGTGCTCGCTCGCGTGCAGCTGGCTCACGCGCAGCTCCACCCAGCCCTGCTCGGTAAACTTGATCGCGTTGCCGCACAGGTTGAGCAGCACTTGGCGCAAGCGGTCCGGATCGCCGATCACGCTCTCCGGGACCGCCGGATCGAGTGTGAGCAAGAGCTGGATGCCGCCGCGCAATGCCCTGCCCTCGAGCAGCTTGACCGTGTCGCGGACCAAGCCGTGCAGCGAGAATTCGCGCGCCGCCAGCTCGACGCGCTGCGCATCGAGCTTGGACAAATCGAGCAGATCGTCGACCAGCGCCACCAGCGTCTCGGAGCTGCGCAGGATCAGATCGAGCTGCACGCGCTGCGTGGCCGACAGCGTGCGGTCCTCCATCATCAACGACGCCGTGCCGATCACGCCTTGCATCGGCGTGCGCAGCTCGTGGCTCACCATGGCCACGAACTCGGAGCGCGCGCGCACGCCTTCGCGCGCCGCTTCGAGCAGGCCGAGCACCTCGGTCATGTCGCGCGCCACCAGCACCATGCGACCGCCCGCCCCCGAATCGTCCTGCAGCTCGCTGGCGTTCACGCTGGCCACGAGCTGCCGACCGTCGTCGCAGTGCAGGTGCACCTTTAGATCGCGCACCGCGCCCTCCGAGCAGCACGCGCGCAGCTGCGCGTAGCTGAGCGGCAAGGATCCGTTCTCGCCCACGCGCATCAGCGTCTCGAGCGCCCGGCCGCGCAGGCTCGTCACGGGCACCCCGAGCTCGCGCGCGCTCGCCGCGTTGGCGTGCACGACGCCGCTCGCGTCCACCACGAACAGCGGATCGATCATGGTGTCGAGGATGCGGTCGAGGTAGACGCGCGAGACGGTCGTCTCTTCGAGCGCCTGGGCCAACATGTTGATGCCTAGAGCGACGTAGTCCGAGATGTCGCTGCCTCCGCGCGCCGGCAAGCGGTGCGCAAAGTCGTGCGCGGCGAGCCGATAAACGGCCGCCAGAATCTCCTCCCACTCGGGTTCGCGGGACGGAGCGGGCGCCATGGACGCTTCCCCGAAGCGCCGATCGGTCAGATCGGTCAAAGCGACACCGCCTTTCTCGCCGCGCGGGGACCGCCGGCCGACCGGAGCTGCCAAAAACGAGCCGCTCAGCCGAGGGGATCCTCCTCACCTGGGCCTGAGCGTGCCCCCCGAGGCGTTTGCGAGGCCAGTGTACTCGCACGCGAGCGGCACCACAACGACCGCCGGAATTGCGCAGAGTTCGCGCGGCAGCGCGACGCGCGCGAGGTCGCGACGCGCGCAGCGCGAATGCCAGGAGCACGGAGCGCGCTCGCTCGCGCCCAGGTGCGCGGCAGACCCGCGGCCACGCGCATGCAGACACGCGACGGCGATCGCGACGAGCGCGCGCGACGATTGCCGCCGTTCTACCCTTCGTGACCTGAGTGGCCGCTCCGAGCATCGCGACCGACGTCCCGCCGCGCCGCGGTCCGTCGCGAAGCTCCCGCTCGAACGCGCGATCGCGCGTTCTGGCGCGAAACTCGCTTTCCAGTCCGGGAACGACGCGATAGGGTGGCGCGCCATGCGCTTCCTTGCCCTCTGCATCTCGCTGATCACGCTCATCATCTCCGCGCCCGCGCCCGGATACGCGCAAGAACCCGCGCCGCCGTCAGCCAGCGATGTGCCGCCCAGCGCACCCCCTCCGGAGGCCGTCGCGCCCGCCGAAGCTGCGCCGAGTCCGCCACCCGAGGTGACCCCAGCGCCGGCGCCCGCGGTCAGCCCCGCGCTGCTTCCGCCGGTGCCCGAGACGCAGCTGACTCCTCCGGTCGATGACGCAGAGCTCAGCCTCGCAGACTTGTGGGTCGCGCGCATGACCGAGACGCGTCGCCGCCGACAGCGCATCGAGCACTGGCTATCTCCGGTGCTCTTGGGGGGCGCCGCGCTCTTGGGCGTCGGAACCGCGCTCACCACGCCGGGCTTTGCGAACTCGGGCCGCATCCTCTCCGCCGTCGCCGGCGGCCTGGCGCTCGCCACCATGTTTCCGCCCATGTTCAGCAAACCGAATAACCGAGGGCGCTGGTTCATCCTCGGCGGCGCGCTCTTTGCGATGGCTTACGGCGCCTCCGGCTTCGCGGACTCTCTGTCAAAGCGCAACAAGAGCTGCGAAGGCTACTGCTACGACGAAAAGTCGGTCGGCTGGTTGGGTGCCGCCTTCTTCGCGCAGGGCATCCTAGCCTTGCCCATGGCGCTCATCGAACGCGGCCCCTCGCTCGAAGAGCTCGAAGCCTATGAACAGCTCCCGCCCGCCCAGCGCCCCGCCGCTGCACGCAAACTGCTCGCGCGCATCGATCGCGACGAGCGTAAGGCGCTGATGGTGCAGCTCGTCGTGAACGCAGTCGGCCTCGGCATCATGGGCACCGGCGCAGCACTCGTACGCGACCACGGCCAGCGCGCCATCCTGCTCGGCTTCGCCGGCTTCACGCTCGGCGCCGACACCCTCGGCAGCATCTCTCAACTGCTCCACCGCACCCGCCTCGAACGCCTGGTCACCGGCGACCCACCCGACCGCGTCGAACGCGTCCAGTGGTGAACGCGGCGCGCCAGCTCGGTGTGCGTAACGCGCGAATCGACGCAGCGCCAGCGCGGGCCTTCGAGACAGGGCAACCCATCGACGTTCGCGATTCGAGTCGGCGCGCGGATCGGCGAACGAAGCGCGGGCCGCACTAAGCGTCGCGAGCGCTCGGGACTACATCAGCGAGTCGGAAGCGGCCGCCGTGGACGCACTTTACGACCGATAACGTATCGCCTGTGGTCGCGGGCCTGACTCTGCGAGCGGGCGATCGCCTGCTCGCGAAAGGCTACATGGGGCAGTCGCTGTCGGTCGCGTTCGTGCAGCCCATTGCGCAGCAACCGTCCGCGTTGATGCACGTTGTGACGGTGACGGGGTGCGTACACACGACGTCGCATTGCGCCGCGCTGCCCATGAGGACGTCGCTGGTGCACGCATTTCCGTCATCGGCACAGGTAGCCGGACAAGGAACGGCTGGCGGATCGCACGTCTCGGGTGATGTCACGACTCCATCACCGCATTTCCGTGGACAGTCGGTGTCGTTCGCGATCGTGCAGCCCATCGTGCAGCAGCCATCGCCACTGACGCACGAGACGGCCTGATGAGTGCACGCAACATTGCAGCTTGCAGCGCTTCCGCTCAATCCATCGACCGTGCACGCATCATGGTCATCACAGCTGGCCAGTGTCGGACAAGCAACACCAGGCGGGTCGCACGTCTCGGAACCGCTCACCACCCCATCGCCGCAGCTCGCTGAGCAGTTGTTGTCATTCGCGATCGTGCAGCCCGACGGACAACAGTTATCCCCGTCCTGACATTGCGTGATGGTCTGATGGCTACACACGGCGCTGCAGCTCGCCGCGCTGCCGGTCACTGCGTCAATCGTGCAAGCGTTGCTGTCGTTGCAACTCGCGAGGGTTGGGCAAGAACTCGAGGGATCGCATGTTTCAGGCGAGGTCACGACGCCGTCGCCGCAGCTCGCCGAACAGTCGTTGTCATTCGCGATCGTGCAGCCCGACGGGCAACAGTTATCCCCGTTCTGACATTGCGTGATCGTCTGGTGGCTGCAGGATGCGCTGCACGCCGCCGCGCTCCCGGTCACTGAATCGGTCGTACACGCGTTGCCGTCATTGCAGCTTGCAATCGTCGGACAAGAACCCGGCGGGTCGCAAGTCTCAGGCGAGGTCACCACGCCGTCGCCGCAGCTCGCCGAGCAGTTGTTGTCATTCGCGATCGTGCAGCCGGACGGGCAGC
>CAZYWR010000720.1:0-7355 GCA_964651185.1 uncultured Polyangiales bacterium | reverse complement strand
AAAGGGGCTGCGGAATTGCAGACATTTCCAAACGACTCGCTTCCCCCAAAACTGTCGCTTGGAGTCCGATACTGGACGCTGTTGTCCTTCGCGCGGTCGAAGCAGGCGTTTAAGATTGGCAGCCGCAGCTCCCCGCCTAAGTCAGCCCCTGGGATCACGGCGAGGTTCGCGGGGTTCTGGAGTATCGCCATGAAGTCATTCGCGCGGCTGTAGTTCGCAGCTCTCCCGAGCGCGACGCCGCCGTTCACCGTCTCCTCAATCCCGGCGGCTTCGGCCGACTTCGGAACAGCAATGGCAATTACGGCGATGACGAGGCTGGTAAGCGCGCGGCAAAACGTGCTCACATTGGAAGCAAGGCGGTTCGGAATGGATTGAGAAAGAAAAGTAGAGGGGGACTTCACTACCAACCTCCTGGCGCGGCGAACATCGGGGTAGAGCTGGGAACTCAGCTCGTTCGTCTTGAGAAAATTATGCCGTGACTGGCCACTGCTCGTAGGGACCGCCCATATTTACTGCAAGCTGGGCAGCGACGCGCGCTTCGTGGAGTCGCGGGTAATCAAAAGGGCTCGTTCGAGACAATTTGGTGAGGACGATCGCGAACCCACAGCGTCCCATGCGGATCGCCTCTCGTGAGTGAACGCGCGGGTGGCTTTCGCCTCTTCCCGCTTTCGCGCGCCCCTTGCGTCTAAGCCACGTCGATTTGAAGCACGAGCGGGTGGTGTGCTCGGGGGCCGGTGCTCAATGAGTGGCTAGGCCGGTGTGAGCGATCGCGGCCAGCAGGCCCCTGTTTCGCCCTGTCATCGCACTCGAATCTTTACGCTCGCGAATCCTCCGCCCACGATCATTCACAATGCCCATTCGAGTTTCCGCTACCGATTACACAGGTCTTGCCACTTGAACATTGATCCGTGCTCGTGCACCCCGCGCAATAGACCAAGCTAGGTGTTGTTCGGCAGACGGTACCTGCAGGACAATCGCCGTTCTTAGTGCAGGCAGCCAATGCGCACAGTTGCTGTTGTATACAAACTGGCCGGAGACCGCTGGACGCCGGCGCTGCGGGGCAGTCGGCATCCACGGTGCATTTGTAGGCGCAGTAAGAAAGGCTGCAAAAGTTCGAACTGCATTCTGCATTCACGCTGCAGGAAGCGTAGAGCTCCCGAGTTCGACATGTTTCACTGCAGCTGAAGATGTCCCAGCCAGGGGCGCTGTAGTCGCACTGTTCGCCGCTCGTGACACGCCCGTCACCGCAGTAAGCTCCGACGACGCAGACGCCGCCTTGGCAGCTCTCGTTCCTGCTCGCGTTGCAATCGGCGGCAGTCTTACACTGAACGCATCGAGTGCTGACGCAACGAGGCGTGGCCCCAACGCAGTTTGCGTCGCTCGTGCACTCAACGCATGTGCCGCCGGCGCACGCTGGAAGTCCTGGCGTCGTACAATCGCTATTGTCGACGCAACCCGTGCAAGTGCCAGAGCCGTTACACACACCCGCGGAACATGCCGTGTGGGTAGCCTTCGGCGTCGAGCCACACGTGCCGCTCCCCGTATTGCAGCTCGAGTTGCTACATTCGTTGCTGGGTGCCGGACAGTCGCTGGGTACCGTGCACTGGACACACACGCCGTTTCCCGTGCAGAGCGGCTTGGCAGCGGAGCATGCGGTGGTCGCATAGTCTTGGCCGCCGGGGTTGCAAGTCACTACGCTGTTGCCAACGCAACTGCGTACGCCCGGAGTACAGATATCGCATTCCTTCCCGACCGCGTCGCACATGCCAGGATCGCACATCTGTTTGTCTGTGTAGCCAGTTTGATCGTCGTTGCAGACTCGCAGCAAGTCTCCCGAGCATGTTTTGGTTCCCGCCAAACAGGCGGCATCCGTACAGGCGCGCGAGTCAGCATTGCAAAGCAAAGCGGATGAGCACCGCATGCTTACGGTGAAGCCTTGTCCGTCGTCGGAGCAGACTTCGAGGTTCGCGCCATTACAGCGAAAGGTGCCGGGGTCGCATACCGCGCACTTGCGGCCCATGATGCCTGCCCCGCATAGGCGTTCACTTTGGCACGGCTGAGAGCTGTCTGCTCCCCCGCTCGCGTTGCAAAGAAACATGGTCGCGCCGTCGCACACGGCTTGTCCCGCGCTTCCCTTGCATATCTCCAGCGGCGCGCGGCAACCACCCGCGTCCGCAGCGGATGGATCGCAGACCTCACTTTCAGAGCAGGGGTCGTCCTCGATCCATCGGCCGTCCTTGCAGCGTTGGCGCAAGGGAGTGCCAGACATCGCGCAGCGTAGGGACCCTTCTTGATCGCATGTTTGACTCATGACAGAGATCGGCGCCTCCATGCCGGCGTCTAGGATCGCCTCCGCCTGCGAATCTAGATAGGTTCCGGCGTCTTTGGATCCGGATGCATCAAGTGTGACGGATGCGTCAGCTTGGCTCGGCTCTTGTCCATCCGGACTGTCAGTGCCAAGTGGTGCACACTGACCCTTCCCGTCGACGAGAACCGCGTCAGAGCAGGTTTCGCCGGGATCCGTGCACATCACTCCTTCACAGAGTTGGCCAAGCCACACTTTGATCGTACGGAACGCTTTGGGGGCGAAGCTTCCGGCTTGCCGCTGCTGCACGAGAAAAACCCCATCTGCGTCCAATCCCGTAGCGATGACGCTGAATGTTCCGTCCTCATGCCCGGGGCTCGGGGCGATGGCAAATGACAGCAAAAAGTTGCTGTTACGGTCTGCCGCGACCGGAAATGTCGCTGTTTTCGTCGACCCTTCCGGCTGACCGTCGCTGACCTCGATCTGTACGCTCGTCAGGTCCTTGATGTCGCTGCTGATCTCTACGACAGCTCGGGTGGCTTTCGTCTCGTTACCGCACGCGTGGGCGAGCAAGGCGAGTGCGATGATACAGGGGACAGGTTTCATAGTGGCAACCGCAGTGGCAGAAGTTGGATCTTTGTGCCGGTGCTCGTTCGCGGCTCCTCGGTTTTCTTGTCGAAGCGGCCGCTCGCGGCCAGGCCGCCGACCACGGCGCCCGCCACGACGACCAAGCCGACGCTCGTCCAGAGCCAGGGGCTCTTGTACCAGCGGCGCTCTTCCGTCGATTCGGTCGCGTTCGCCAGGGGCACGAGCGCAAGCTTGAGGTCGAGCTCGCGGCCTGCTTCGGCCGTGATCGGTTGCCGCGCGCGCTCGTAGCCGGGTGCGTGGGCTTCGAGCAGGTGCGGGCCCGGGGTCACGAGCAGCAGGTGATTGGCTTCGAGCGTCCTCGCTGCGCCGTCGAGCGCGATCTCTGAGCTCTCGGGCACGACTTCGAGGTGGAGCCTTCCTACGCGCGCCAGCGCCTCGCGCAGCAGGCGCTCGGTGTCTGTGCGCAAGTCGCCCTCGAGAGGCGCCACTTTGGAAGCCAGCGCACGCTCGAGCGCCTCCGCGGCGCGGTCGTGGTGGCCGAGCTCGAACTCGGACATCCCGACGCCACGCAGCGTACGCGCGCTCGGGGAGAGCTCGTGGGCGCGCTGAAACTGGCGGGTAGCTTCGTCGTAGTCGCCGCCGTTGTATGCCGTGACGGCGCGCTCGATGGCCTTGTCGTATTCGCGATCGGCTTCGGCGCGGGCCGATTCGACCATCCCGAGCAGCAGCACAAACCCCAGGACGAGCGAAGCGAAGACGCGTGAAGCCGCAGTCGGTTGGAACGGGAGAGCCGGAGACACGCTGAGCGAATGATTGAAGATCGGGTGACCGTCAACCGGGCGTCACCTGGATGGGTGGCCATTGCTCTCGACGAAAGCCGATTTGCGTGCTTGCTTTGTGCGACGCTGTCGCGCGGTTCGCGCATCGCTCACCGACTGCGCGCACGGAGGGTGAAGTTGGCCGCGACCATGCCAGAGAAAGGGGCCCTCGTCAGCGGCAAGTACCGGATCATACGGCTCCTCGGCCGCGGTGGCATGGGCGCTGTCTACGAAGCGGAGCACACTCTTTCGTACAAGCGCGTCGCGATCAAGTGGGTGCGACCCGAGTACCTCGACGACGCTGACGCCATGGAGCGCCTCCTGCGCGAGGCGCGCGCGTGCTGTCGCGTCCGTCATCCCAACATCATCGACCTTTACGACGTGGTGCGTGAGGACGGCGTGCTCTTTCTCGTGATGGAGTACCTCGAGGGCGAGCCGCTGCGGCAGACGATGTTGCGCGGAAACCTGCCGCAGCACCGACTGCTCGAGCTCATTCTTCAGGCCATGCGCGGTGCACACGCCGCGCACCGGGCCAGCATCGTGCATCGCGACATCAAGCCCGACAACATCTTCGTGGCGCTGCAGGCCGACGGTTCCCCTGCCATCGCAAAGCTACTCGATTTCGGTATTTCCAAGATCGCCGCAGAGGGCACCTCGACGACGCTGACGACGACGGGCGTGGCGATCGGCACGCCGCTCTACATGTCCTACGAGCAGCTGCGCGGGGAGCGCGATCTCGACGGGCGCGCGGACGTGTATGCATTTGGCGTGATGTTGTACGAGGCGCTCACCGGGGTGCCTCCGTTTCGGGCCGACAGCATCGCCGAGCTCGCCGTCAAGATCGCGACGACCGAGCCCGTCCCGCCCCGCCAGCTATGCAGCACGATTGCACCCGAGCTCGAGGGACTCATCCTGCGCGCGATGAGTAAGAATCGCGACGCGCGCATCCAGCTGCCGCGACTCATCGAAGGCCTCTTGCCCTACACGCGCCCGATTGCGGGCTCCGAATGGGATCGCGACGCATTTCCGCGCGTCCGTACCGAGCCTCGTCCGCTTCAGACAGGCTCGGACCGTCTGCCCCCCGTCCCCACGCTCGCGAACTCCACCATCGGCAAAGTCAGCTCGAATCCGTTCGCCCGCCCAAAGCGGCGAGCGGGACCATGGCTTTGGCTCGGAATCGCGCTTCTTTCGGGTCTCCTGGGGATTTGGGGCGCGATCTCGGTGATGAAACCGGTCAGCGAGCCTTCGCGGGCGAAACAGGATCTCGCGCCGGACGCGCGCTCGCCCATGGCCGGCGCCGCTCCGTACGCAGCGCCGGATCCGCAGCAGGAGCACGTCGCTGCGCCGAGCCCGGCCGTGCGCGAGGAGGAAGAACCCACCGCCGCCGACGATGCGCTCGACTCGCCAACTGTCGCGCAGCCCCCGCCAGGGGCAAAGCTCCGCATGGGGAGTCAGGTATTTTCGTCCTCGCGTCGCAGCACGCGACAAGCAGGACTCAGCAAGCAGCGACCCGCCCCTGTCGACGAACCGAAAACGTCCACGAGCCCTGCAAATCAGCGGGAGGACATCGCCCCTCCAACCGACAGTGCAGCTGCCCAGTCGCCCGCGCTCGCCAATGACAACGCCAAGCACGGCATTCAGTCGAACGATTTCTTGATCCACCGACGCCCGCCTGAGCCCGAGTCTCCAGGAGTCGAGCCTCCCAAGCGAAGAGTCAGTGTTGGCGACTTCGGGGTCACGAAGTAACGTTGATGGTTGCCATCGAGTCAGCTCGCGGTTGTGCGTGGCTTCGGTAAATGGCGGATCAGTCTTTCGCACGCGAGCCAATCGCTCGCGTGGTCGCGTGGTCGTTACCGCGGAATGGGAAGAACCCATTGGACGAGTCTCTCTGGAGCACGAATTCCCCGATTTCGGAAATCGTCAAGTGCGATCTGCTCTTCGCGCTGATCACCGGTCAGCAATGCGAGCCGGTGGCGTGCGGCGATAGCATAAAGGCCCAATCCTTCGGCGGTAAGCGGAGGGATAGCTCCCTGCAGAATTGGAATTGCACGCCTCTGGTAGCCGCGCGCCACGAGTAGACACGCATTCAAGGCATTTCCGACCTCATGAGCCATTGTACCTCTCTGGCGGCATAGCGCGCGAATGCTCCATTCCGCTTCACGGAAAAGGCCTGAGGCGAGCGCGAGTCGACATCGTAGGCCTACCATCAGCAACCGTGAGGGAGGAAGCAATTGAAATCCTGCCCGCTGTGACTTCTTCCACGTGAAGCGCATGGAGCGCCAGGCCTTGGCGTAGGTCCCCTCATAGAGACCAATGTGCTCTTCCATCATCGCCGCCAGAAAGTGCTGAAATCGCCAGGGAGTTGAAGGCCACGCGGCCATCACAGAAGAGATGATCCGACGCGCTTCAGTTGGATCGTCTTCAAAAAGCGCCAAGATCGCCTTGCCACAAACCTCATTGATGGTCTGGAATAGAGGATAGCCAGCTGCCTCAAGCATGTAGCGCTGCATGCGTTCGCTAAGCGCCACGGCGTCTGCATTCATACCGAGCGACTGCAGGACCGTGCTATGGCAGTACGCAATGAGCCAGCGGTGACTCGCCACTGTTTCGCTACGAAAGCACTTCGCGGCTTCCTCATGATCGTTACGACAAGCGGCCCACTGCCCTTTGGCAAGAGCGAACGTGCCACGGACGATTAGCAGCAATCCGCGTGAAGGAAGCGTGTCGGCTGAGAGCTCGTTGACGAGTCGGTACAACCCCTCAGCGCGTACAGAACCCCCGCCAAGCCAGCGGGGCAGCATTGATGCATTTGCGGCCTCCACCACAAGCGCTTGCTCGATGTCATGTCGAGATCCTAAATCGAGGGCGGTCTGAAGATATCGGCGTGCAGAGACCGCGTGTAACAACGGTTCTAAGATAAGATGTTGATGTTTTATGGCGCCATAGAACGCGAGGGCCTGTTTACCATGGGCACTGACCGCGCGGTTCTGCGCCAATCGCGCTCGCACATGACATAGCTCCAAATCTCGCCCAAGTAGCGTTAGCAACGCGTAGGCGCGGCTCTTCGGGAGTGGCGATCCCACTGCTACGGATACCTGGTAGAGCAATTGCAGACCTCGATCGGTCTCGCCGGCTTTCAAGAACTCCTCGCCCGCACGCAGCATTACACGAATATCTCCACGCCTGTACTCGAGGGCTTCAACGAAGCGTTGTGCAGCCGCGGCAGGTCGTCCGGCGTTCGAAAGCGCTTCGGCGTGCTTGACGCACATTACCTCTCGTAAGTCGCCGTTCTCACCGTGAACTTCGGCCGCAAGGCGGCAGGCTAGGTCATAGAGATCGGCAGCACGATCGAAAGCGAGCGCGTGTGTCGCCACGTCGCCGGCCAGCACGGTATACACGAGCGCTTTGGCTGAATCCCCAGCGGCGCGATAATGAATCGCGAAAATCTCCGGATCGCCGACTTGCTCGGTCTCATAGGCTCCGGCGAGCGAACGGTGCCGCTCGCGCGTGCGTTCGGCAGCAAGCTCATCGAGCAAGTGCTCTCGAATCCGATCGTGATAGGGCTCGACCATCCCTTCTTCCTCGGCGATGCGCCCGAGCGACTCTGAAATGAGGATGCGGCGGGTCTCTAACAAAGCCTCCTG
>CAZYWR010000719.1:0-6648 GCA_964651185.1 uncultured Polyangiales bacterium | reverse complement strand
AGTCGGTGACCGTGGAGTTGCTGCTCTCGACGATCGGCGCCCCGCACGCGAGCCAGTTACGCAGCACGTCCTGCGACGACTTCGTGGTGATGTCGGCGTAGGCCTTGCCCGCCATGCAGAGCGTGGTCGTGTCCGTGTCGTTCACTTTGACGATGCTCTTCAGGATGCGAAAGGCCGCGCCCACGCCATTGGGCGGCATCATCCCTTCTTTGACTTGCTCCCAGATGTCGTTGCGATCTTCGAACACCTTGCGCTGCCGCGCGCGCAGGCCGGCCAAATCGCTCGAGCCGAGCTTGAGGTAGGCTTCGCCGTCCTTGTTCTGGGTAGCCGTCCCGCTGGCTACCGGAAAGAGATCGAAATCGAGCCCAGCGGGCGCGCCTTGGCGTGTGTTGCCGGTCGACTTCGAGCCGTGACAGCTCGCGCAGGCTTTATTGATGATGGCTTGGCCGCCGAATTGGATTTGCGTGCCCACCAAAACGGGATTGCGCCCTTGGTTCGCGTCTTCGCACTTACCGACGTCTTCGCCGCACCCGAATGCGTACAACGGAGCCGACGAGAAGAGCGCGAGCAGCGTTCGCTTCCATTTCATGGTCACCCGGAATTGAGGCGGGTCTCCGGATGGGTCAAGCCCACATCCGGCGCCCGCTTTCCCGAAAGTTACCAGATGCGCGAAACGAAGGAGAGAGCCTCAAGCGGCCGGCGCATAGCTCGCGAGCGCGTCGCGCAATTTGTCGCGTACGCGCACTTCGAGCTGGCGCACGCGCTCCTTGCTGACGCCGAGCTCGCGACCGAGCGCTTCGAGTGTGCAAGGCTCATCGCTCAAAAAACGCGCGCGCACGATGCGGCGTTCCCGCGCGTCCAGACGCCGCAGCGCGGAGCGCACCGCGCTCTTCTGCGCTTCGAACTCGCGCCGCGCGCATACAGCCTGCTCTGGCGTGGGCAAATCGCCCTCGAGCCGCTCGACCCCGGGCCCGCGCTGCCCCTCGAACGACTGATCGAGCGACGTATCGACGTGCGCCAGCACAGGCCACAAGAGCTCGCAGCGGGCGAGCGGCATGCCGCTGCGCTCGGCGAGCTCCGCCGGGTTCTCCACGCCTTCGCGCCGGAAGGCCCGGAGCGCCCGCCGCTCCGAGCGCGTGGTGCCGAGCCGCACGATGCGGTAGCTGCGCACGAGATAGTCGCGAATCTCGGCGCGAATCCAATACACGGCATACGTGATCAGGCGGACGTGCTTGTCGGCGTCGTACTTCTCGGCCGCGCGCAACAGACCGAGGTTCCCCTGCTGCACCAAATCCTCGATCGCTACGCCCCAACGTCGGTATTCGAGCGCGATGCGAATCACGAACGGCAGACAAGCCGCCACCAACTTGTCGCCGGCGCGCTTATCTCCCGCCCGGTAGGCCTTGGCCAAGGCCTGCTCTGTGTCCCCTTCCAGCGGCGCGACTCCGCGCAGTGAACCGATGTACTCGTCGAGACCCGACCGCAACATGCGAGCTCCTCGTGCCTTGCCGGCACGTGAACCGCGCGCCGGACGAATGCGCGCCCAGCGCGCCCTGTCTTCTGCTCGCGCATCCAGCCCGCGCCACGCGCCGCGCGCTGACTGCGCGCCTCACGTGCTCGCGCGCTAGCGCGCGCATCTCCTATCCACGCCAAGGCGCGTCACTGTTCGCGCCCACCGGCCATTCCCCAGCTCGCACGCCCGACGCGCGCTCACCGATCGTGCGCGCTATACGGCTGGCCGCACGCGTGCCCGACGCCCGCCCTTATGCAGGCCTCATGCCGCGATAAAGCGTTGCGATTTCAGGCGTTCGACGATGCGTGCTCGCCCGGCTGGCAGCCCTGCCGCGGCAAGTTGCCGCGGTGAGAGGGCCATCCACGTCAGGCCAGCGCGCGCTGCAGCCTCATGCTGCGGTGGGCGCTCTTCGGCTCTCGCGACGCGCCGCACTGGCGCGGAATGCGAGGCTCTCAGTGGACGGCAGGCGCTTCGGCGGAAGCGTCGATCGAACGGTCAAACGCTTCCAGACGCCGCGTTGGTGATGGCAGCGGCGTTGGTCGAGCTGGCGGAAACGTCGATCGAACGGTCAAACGCTTCCAGCGCGCGGAATGCGAGGCTCAGTGGACGGCAGGCGCTTCGGCCAGCTGCGCACTATCTGAACGCACCTCCAGCCGGTAGCGGCTGTTGGCGGTTTGGAGATAGTACACTTCGCGGCCGGCTAGTCGCAGGATGCGTTTCACCGGTGTGGTCACGTACTCATGAAGGCCATCCGGGAACTCGATAACGACTACCGCGCCTTTGCGCGGAGCACGCAACAAGCGGCCCATAACGGCACGCCCGGGCTTGCGCCCCACCTTACGCAGCACGACCTCCACATTTTCAAAGTAGCACAGGCCCCCATCCGGAAAAAGCGAGATCGTGGCGCCCGGTCCCCTGTCATCGTGCGGCCGGGCACGCGTTACCCCCGAAGGCCCGAATCGACCGAGAGTTTGAGCACGAGCTCACCAAGTCCCTAGCTCGGCGGGCCTGCATCAAGGTGCGGAAATCGGCACGAGTTCGCGAGTCTTCGCGCGCTGCGAGCCGCCGCGCGCCCCATTTCCTACTGCGAATTGGGCTAGGCATGGGAGCTAGCCGAGAGCGAGCTGACCGAGACGGGCCGTGAGCTCCTTCAGCAGCTGCTGCAAGCGGGCGAAGTTGTCCGCCTTGGGGACGCAGGACAGCTCGTCCATGTAGAGGGCGCGGTTGATTTCGATCTGAATCGCGTGCTGGCGCTCGGCCGGGCGACCGTAGTGCGCCGTCGTGAAGCCGCCCCGATAAGGATCGTCATGTCGCACGCTCAGGCCGGCGGCGCGGAAGTGCTGATCGACGAGCTCGACGACGCGTGGGTCGGCGCTGGTGCCGCCCAGGCTGCCAGGGACGATGTCCGCGCGGCGCTCGATCTCGCGTACGCCGCGCCGCACCGCCGAGGGCATCGAATGGCCGGCGACCAGCAGCGCGTACCCGAAGCGCGCCCGGATCGCATCGAGCTCCGAGCGCAGGCGCGCGTGATAGGGCGCGTGATAAAGGGCGAGCCGCTGTTCGAGCATCGAGGCATCCAGCGGGGTGCGCAGCGCGCGCCGCCCGTCGGTGGTGACGCGCCAGACCACCCCGCGCGGTTGATGAGCCTTGGCTCCCGACTCCTCGATCGCGCCGAGCTCCACGTCGTCTGGCGCGCGATTGAGGTCGACCACGTAGCGCGAGATGCGCGCGCGCAAGAGCGCGGCGCCGGTCTGCGGGGCGAGGGCGTAGAGCTCGTCCACGTACAGATCGGCGTCACGCTTGCGCGTGGCTTCGTTGGCGAGGATCTCCTCGCGGAGCGGCTCGGGCACGAACAGTCCCGCATGCGGGACTTCGACCAGCACCGGCGTGCGGCCGTGCTCGGGTGCCACGAAGTCGAGCAGCGACGACATGCTGAGGCCTAGCCCGCCGGCTCTAGCCGGGCAATGCCGGCCGAAGCACGCGCGGGCGCGCGCGTGGGCCGGCGCGGCTCACGCGGCGCGCAGGAGCTCGCATGAGAGCCCCAAATACAGCGCACGATAGACGTCCTCGAGTTCGACGCCGCGCAACGACGACTCGCGCGCGGCGATCGAGGCCAAGGTCCCCTGCCCGTTCACTTGATCGAGCAGCGACGCCCATTGCGGCGGCAGGCGGTACACGGAGAGCGACCAAGGCGCCGACGGAGCGCGCACCAACACGCGCTCGCGGATCGGCTCGAGCGCGGACTCGAGCTCGTCCGGGTGCGCCTCGAAGGCAGCGTCGCGCAGAAGCTCGTACGGATCCTGCTGGATCGCGAAGGTCTCTTCCTGGCTGCGTGCGCCGCGCACGAAGCCCCAATCGCCCGAGCGCCAGCGGAAGGCCTCGAGGAAGCGGCGCCGCACCTGGCTCTGTACCGCGCGCACCAGCACCATCGGGCGCAGGATGCCGAGGCCGACCAGCGCATCGCCGAGCCGGCCGTCGTAGCGCTGAAGCACGGCCAGCGCCATGTCGACCTCCATGCGCAGGCACAAGTTGGTGGCCACGAGCTGCTCGCCCAAGAGCTCGCTGCGATCGGTCGACGCGATGTACTCGGGCCGGCCATCGACGAAGTAGAGCTTCTTCTGACGGATGCCGTCGCGCAGATAGAGCACGCCGCTCTCGAAGCTGCGCGTGATGCGGTACACGACGGGCAGGAGCGACGCGCGCGCCAGGCTCCCCTGCCAAGCCGGCTGCACCAGCTCTCGGGCGCGCCACTGCAAGGCGGGGGTGCGCAAGAAGCGCCGCAGCTCCTCGATCCCGCCGGCCCGCTCGAACGGCTGGCCCGTGCGGCTGACCATGGTGTCGGAGTCGACCATGCCGCCCAAGATCAGCTCCACCAGCTCCGAGTACGAGAGCGGACCGAGCAAGCCGCTCTCGCAGCGCACGCGGTAACGAACGCTCTCGGCCAGGTTGGGCTCGGTGAGATCATCGGTCGGTGGCTCGAGCTCGCGGTAGTTGGCGGGCTTGAGCGAGGAATCGGCCGAGAGGTTGTCGCCCGGTAGCGCCTCGATGAGCTCGAGCTTGGCGAGCAGCCGCGCGAGCCGCGCGGCGGCCGAGGTGACCGCGCGCCGCTGCATGACCTCCTGAAGCATGCGCAAAAACGTAGCCGCGTCGGGGCGGTCTTCGGGACGGCGCGCCAGGCCGCGTTCGATCAGCGCTCGCACGTCCTGCGGCACGCGGCGGCGCGTGTTCTCGAGGATGCCGAGATCGACGTCGCGGATGCGGATCAGCACATCGAGGTCTTGGCCCTTGCCGAACAGGGGCTCGGCGATGAGCATCTCGGCCAGGATCGTGGTGAGCGTGAACACGTCGCTGCGGCCATCGAGCTCGCGGCCGAGCACCTGCTCGGGCGACATGTAACCGAGCTTGCCCCGGAGCTGCCCGGTCTGCGTGCGCGCCTCGAAGCTCGCCGCGCGCGCGATGCCGAAGTCGCTCAGCTTGACGTGGCCGTCGCGGGTGAGGAGCAGGTTGGCCGGGCTCACGTCGCGATGGACGATGCGCAAGGGCTCGCCCTCGTCATCGCGGAGCGCGTGGGCGTAGGCCAGCGCCTGCGCCGTCTCCGCAGCGATGTGGAGCGCTAGATCGAGCGGGACCGCTTCGTCGCGCAGGGCCACGGCGCGCAAGAGTTGGTTGGCGTTGGAGCCATCGATCAGCTCCATGGCGATGAAAAAGCTGCCCTCGTGCCGGCCGAAGTCGAACACCTGCACGATGTTCGCGTGAGACAGGCGCGCCGCCAGGCGCGCTTCGTCGATGAACATGTGCACGAAGTCGCTGTCGATCGCGAACTGCGGCAGGATGCGCTTGAGCGCGACGCGCTTCTCGAAGCCGTGCGGCCCTGTGCGCTTGGCGACGAACACCTCGGCCATGCCGCCGGCTGCCAGACGGCGCTCGATCACGTACGGCTCATCGCCCGTGGAGTTCAAGACCGGTTCCCTTCCGTGCTCTGCGCGAGCGGCCCCTCCTCAGGATAGGAAACAAGCGCCGTCGATCACAAGCGCCGCTTCCCGCGCGCGCCCGAGCGAGATGGAGTGCGTGCTCTGGCGCTTACCAGTGTGTGCTGGATTTCGGACACGGCTCGGGTACGGGCGAGACAACGAAGCGAACCCGGGGATCGCCGCACACTGCCCACCGACTCGCACCTTGTTCGCCATGCGGATGGAGTCAGCTCGCGAACGCGCTCTCCTTCGGTGACGAGCCCTGTGTATGATGTCCAGACGCGCTTTCGGCGCGTGGTCAGAGGGGAGCTTTCAGAAGCATATGGCCGCGAACAAGGCGTCGTCACGTCGCTCGCAGCAGGATGAGTACATCGGCAAGGTCGTCGCCGGCCGTTATCGGCTCGAGACCTTGCTGGGCGAAGGGGGCATGGGCGTCGTCTATCGCGCGCGCCACGTGCTCATCGACCGCGTCGTCGCGCTGAAGCTGATTCGGCCCGATCTGCGCGGCGAGACCCATCTGCGTGCCTGGATGCTGCGCGAGGCGCGCGCAGCGAATCGCGTCGACCACGCGCATATCGTCGACATCCACGACGTGGGCGAGACCGAAGACGGCGAGCTCTACCTGGTGATGGAGTATTTGATCGGCACGTCGCTCTCGCACGAGTGCGGCAAGGGCCCGATGCAGCTCACGCGCGCGGTGGACATCCTCGAGCAGATGTGCGCGGCCTTGGCGCGCGCGCACGATCTCGGCGTGATCCACCGCGACCTCAAGAGCGACAACATCATGCTCACGACGCGCGGAGGCCGGCGCGACTTCGTCAAGATCCTCGACTTCGGCTTGGCGGCGTTGGCGCGGGATCCGCGGCTCGCGCCGAAGGGCGCGGTGTTCGGCACGCCTGAGTACATGTCGCCCGAGCAAGCGCGCGGCGAGGACGCCACGGCCCAAAGCGATCTCTACGCGCTGGGCATCCTCTTTTACGAGATGGTGACTGGACAGCTGCCGTTCCGCTCGAACGACCGCGAGACCCTGCTCGAGATGCAGCGCACCGGGCAGCCGCCGCGCCCGCGCCAGCTGCGGCCCGATCTGCCGCAGGCGGCCGAGAACATCATCCTCAAGCTGCTCGAAAAGGAGACGCGCAAGCGCTTCCGCGACGGCCACCACCT
>CAZYWR010000718.1:0-7462 GCA_964651185.1 uncultured Polyangiales bacterium | reverse complement strand
ATTCCGGGGAACGCGCGCGTGAGCTCGCGCGCGATGTACGCCTCGGCCGCCAGGTCGTACTCGGTGACGAGATCGATCTCGCCCTTCTTGCTGACGCGACCGCCGCGCCGATAGCCAGCCATGATCAGCTGCCCGGCGGCGCGCGCCACGCGCTCGAGCTCGTCGACGACGGCCGCGAGATCCTGCTCGCTCATCGACCGCGCCTTTCTCCGTCGCGGTGCTCGCGCCCGCCCGCCTTCACTCCGGCGGCGTCGAGCTCGCCTGCGGAACCACGCGCGTCGCGGCCCCGGAGCGCCAGCGCGGCGGCCAGGCGATCGACGAGGCCGGCAAAATCGCCGTTCGACATGGCCACGATGGTATCGCCGGGCCGGGCCTCGTCGAGCAGGAGCGCGAGGATCTGCGCGTGATCGCCCGGCGCATGCGCGCGTTTGCCCGCGGCCTCGAGGCGCTGCGCGATCGCGGCGACGTCGAGCTTCTCGCCTTCCGCGATCTCTTTGCGACCGACCGGCGCGAGCACGCTCAGGTCGGCGGCCTCGAATGCAGATGGATAGAGCTCCTGGTGCAGCTTGCGCGAGGCGGTCGCGCTGCGCGGCTCGAACAGCGCGATCAAGCGGCCGTCTGGATGGCGCGCGCGCAAGCCGCGCAACGTCTCGCGCACGGCGGTCGGATGGTGCGCGAAGTCGTCATAGATGCGCACGCCGTCGGCGACGGCCACGAGCTCCTGACGCCGGCGCACCCCGTGAAAGCCCGCGATCCGCCGCACCAGCTCCTGCACGGACACCCCGCCGGCCTCCGCGCATAACGCGATCGCGGCGAGCGCGTTCTTCACGTTGTGCAAGCCCGAGAGCGGCGAGAGGACGCGACCCGACGCGCTCCCACCGTAAAAGAGATCGAAGGGCTGCGTCTGGCCTTCGGCCGGCGCGGGCAGCGCCAGCCAGGTGGGGACGACGGTGCCGGTGTCGTCGCCGTCGAGCGCGTAGTAGCTCACGGGGCAGCGCGCGGCGCCGGCGACCGCGCGCACCTCGGGATCGCCCGCGTACGCGACCAGGAGGCCATCCCGAGGGATGCGCTCGACGAAGCCCGCGAATGCGCCGCGGTACGCGCTCGGGGTCGGGTAAATGTCGATGTGATCGTGCTCGATCGACGTGAGCACGGCCGCGAAGGGCCGATAGCGAAAGAACTTGGGCTGCTTTTCGAAGAACGCGCTGTCGTACTCGTCGCCCTCGATCACGAACGGCGCGCCTGGCCCGCCGAGCGCGAAGCTCTCGGCAAAATCGCGCGGCACGCCGCCGAGCAAATAACCGGGCGCGCGCCCCGCCGCCGTCAGCAAATAGGTGACGAGCGCGGTCGTGGTGGTCTTGCCGTGCGTGCCCGCGATGACGCAACTCTTGCGCTGCGCGAGGAACAGCTCTTCCAAGGCGCCGGGCATGGAGCGGTAGGGCATGCCGCCGTCGATGGCCGCGCGTGCTTCCGGATTGTCCTTGCGCGCGACGTTGCCGATCACGACCAAATCGGGACGCGGGTCGAGGTGTCGCGGGTCGTAGCCGCGCATGGTCTCGACGCCCCACTCCGCGAGCTTCTCGCCCATGGGCGGATAGAACGCGACATCACTCCCCGTCACGCGGTAGCCGGCGCTCCGCAAAAGGCCCGCCAGCGCGCCCATCCCCGTCCCCGCGACTCCGACCAAGTGCACATGCTGCATGCGGCCGAAGCGTAGTACGAGGGTTTGTCAGCCCACACGCGTTTTCACGCGCGCCCGCGCTGCGAGCCCGTACCCGACGCACCCCGCTCGCGCGCCCGGCCGGCGAAACGAACGAGCAGCGCACCGCTTCGGGCTCGGGGGCACGAAAGTACGCGCGTGCACGCGCGCGACACATTCGCGAGCTCCGACACACGGTCCGTAGTGCAGCGCGTCATGCGCGCGCACCCCTAAAAAAGCCGCGAATTGTGCGCGCGCCAAGAGGCGTGTAGGACCGAGTGAGAGCAGATCGACGGCACACGGCAGCCACCCTGTTGACACCTGAGCGCAACGCCCCATGATGAGATCGTTGGGTGCCCGACGGGGCCTGCCCGGGTGCCGCGTCGAGGTGGGAATGGCCGATCGCGAGAACAAGAAATCTCTCAAGGATCGCGCGCAGGAGCTGGTGCAGGGTGTGGTCGACGCGATCGAGTCCCTGTTCCCGACACCGCCTCAGCTCATCCCCGCGCCCGCGCGCCCGAGCCGACGCCGGCGTTAGAGGTCGTTCCCGATTCGGGAGCGTGGTTCAAGTGCCCTTCACGTGGGCGCACACCGCCAGATAGCGCGTGCGCAAATCGAACAGGATTTGGCTGAGCAAGCGCTCCTCCTCGCCCGTGAGGTTGCCGCGCGTCTTTTCTTCGAGGATCCCCAGCAGGTCGATCTCCTGCCGCGCGAGCGCGAGATCACCGCTCTCGGCGCCCGCCTCGCGCCCGCTGCCGAGGTGCAACATCGCAGACGTGCGCAGTGAGACCACGAAGGTGCTGAAGTCGATGGGCGGCAGATCATCTGCGTCGCGCGGCAGCGAGGGATCGACCAGCTCCGCTCCATCCAGCTCCGGGTCCGATTCGTTTTCCGTCGGCACCGCTCGTCCCCGTGGTTCGGCTCAGCCCTCAGGCTCGAGCTCCTCGTCGTCCGCCTCTTCCTCGACGTCTTCGGCCTGCGACCCGTCGAGGCTGACGTGCACGCAATTCGCCTCCGAGTCGGGCAAGCTCTCGATCTGACGCTTGAGCGCCTCCTCGTCGACCAGGCCCTTCTTGATGTTCCGTTCGACCACGCGCTTGTCGATCAGGAAGTTGTCGTACGTCGTCATGCGCCAGAGTTTGCGAGGGGCGATCGAAACCGTCAAGCGAGCCGGCAGCGGGGCTCAGAAGGTTTGGAACGAGAACTGGAACGCGCCCACGGGCCGGAAGGGATTCGTGTGGATGGCGCGCACGCCGTAGTCGAAAGCGAGCGCAGCGACCGGCAGCTGAAAGCGCAGGCCGAGACCGACCACGGGCTGTAAGTTGCGTAGCTCGCGCCAGGTCAGGTTCTTGGCGTTGGCCCACAGGTTGCCGATGTCCGAGAAGATGCCCCCGTAGAGCTGGCCGGCGATCGGAAAGCGCAGCTCGTTCTGCGTGGCGAGGAACGTGTCTGCCCCGCGCGAGACGAGGCCCGCCGTGGCCGCGCTTTTTTCCTTCAGGTCCTGCGGGACCATCTCGTTGTAGTAGTACCCGCGGAAGTTCGGACCGCCGAGGTAGAAACGCCGGTTCGGGTAGGCCTCTGAACCGGGCACCAGGTGGACCACGCGTCCGTAGCGCGTCTGGCTCGCGAACGTGACCTTGGGCCCGAGCGGGATGTAGAACGCGAAGCTCGCCGTGAAGCGCAGCATGTTGCTCTTGAACACGACGGTCTGCGCCATGTCGCCGAGCGTGACCTGCTTGCGGTTGTCGTGGAGCGTGCGCGCCCATTCACTGGTGGCGCTGACCAAGAAGCCGCGGTGTGGATTGAAGGAGCGATCGCGGTGGTCCCAAGCGGCGGCGAGCTGGCTCGAGAACAAGGTGTTTTGTCCGGTCGGGACCAGGTCCGCGACGGTCAAATTGCCGACGTTGCCGAAGCTCGAGAGATCTTTTTCGCCGAACAGAAAGAAGTCGCTGAACTCGAGCTCCTCGGACGCCGTGAAGGTCCAGCGCCGCTCCGGCCGGTAGATGAGCGACGTCACCCCGCTCTGCTTTTGCATGCGGAAATCGCGCTGAATATCGGCCAGCGCGGAGATGTCGAGGTTGAGCCGCAGCTTCGGCAGGTGGGGCAGATACGGGACGCCGAGGCTCAGCGTGGCTTGATACTCGGCGCGCTGATTCGCGGGCAGCGACTGGTAGCGGGCCTGCGCCTCTTTGTCGAGAAACACGAACTGATAGCCGAGTTGCCCGCGAAAACCGGCCTGCATCGCGCTGCCGAACAGGTTGCGATAGCCGTACTCGAGGCCGCCGCGCACGCCTTCGCCCGTGCTGAAGCCGGCGCTCCAGCCGAGCCATTGCGTCTTGCGCTCGGTCACCGTGATCACGACGGTCTTCACGCGCGCGGGCAAGTCGGGCTCATCCGGCGCGACCACGACGCTGCTGAAGACGTCGAGGGCGAGCAGCGCGTCTTGGGTCTTGCGCGCCGCCGAAGGCCGGTACAGGTCGCCGACGGCGAACTGCGCGCGGTCTTCGATCATGGTGCGTCGCGAGCGCTCTGCGCCGCGGATCTCGATCGCGCCGACGCGAACTTGGTACCCCTCCTCGACGCGAAAGGTGACCTCGGCGCGCGTGCCGTCCTGCGACTTGCGTAGGCTCGGCTCGATCTCGGCGAAGAAATAGCCCTCCTCCTGGCAGGCTTCGATCATGCGCAGACGCGCCTCTTCGAGCTTCAGGTAGCTGAACGGCGCGTCGCGGGCGAGCCCCGCCGCGCTCAGCAGCGCGCGGCTCGAGAGGTGGCGGTTGTTCTCGATGCGCACCTCGTGCAGAAACGTGCGCGGGCCCTCGACGACCGCGATGACCGCCACCGCGTGGTTCGGCTCGCGTAGCGGCGTCAGCGTGACGTCCTGCACCTCGGACTCGAGGAAGCCGTCGCCGCGATAGAGCTCGCGGATGTGCTCGATCGCGCGCGCGTAGGTCGGGCCGTGGAAGAGCCGGCGCGGGTCGAGCAGCGGCGGCTTCGGGACCTCGCGCTCGCGCGGGCGCTTGCTGCCGCCGAAGCCGAGTCGATCGGCGAGATCCGAATCGACCGGCTCGCGCAGCGCCGAGCCGGGCAGCTCCTGCTCCAGATAGCTGAAGACCTGCTCGCGCAGAAAGTCCTGGCTGTAGTGGCTCGCGCCCGGGAACGTGATGGTCTCGATCTCGAGCTGCTCACCCGGCTCGATCTCGATGCCGACGGCCATCACCTCTTCTTCCCAGGGCTCGTCCGGATTCTCGGAGCGAAGCTTGTGCACCTCCAGGGTCGCGCGCGCCTGCACCTTCACGTCGGGAAAGCCGTAGCGCTGGTAGTGCTCGACCAGCTTATGCTCGAGCCCGCGCAGGCTGGCGGCACCGACGTAACGCTCCTGATCGAGCGCCAACGTCGCGAACAGCTCGCTGCGCGAGATCGGACCGTTGCCGCTGAAACGCAGCTCGAAGCGCGGTCCGACGTACGCCGCGACCACGACCGTCGCCTTGTGCCCGTGGCGCTCGAGCGCGGGCGCCCCGAGCTCGGCCGCGTAGTAGCCGCTGCGCCGCAGAAGCTGCTCGGTCTTCGCCAGCCCCTCGCGGATGCGGGTGAGATCGGCCGGCTGGCCGACGCCGACCCCGAGCAGGCGCCGCACGCCGCGGCGGCGCGGCAAGGCCTCGCCGGTGAAGCGTACGGCGGCGATCGTCGTGGGCTTGCCTTCGCGGATCGCGATGCGCACGACCTTGAGCGCGGGGTCGTCGGTGTCGCGCAGCTGCGCGTTCACCACCGCGTCGTAGCGCCCGCGCTCGGCGTACGCTTCGCGCAGCGCGCGCAGCGCGCTCGGCAGGCTCTCCTGATCGAGCTCGCTCTCCTCGCGTAAACCGAGGATGCGGACGATCTCGCGATCGTCGAACACATGGTTTCCGACCACGTCGACCCGCCGCACGAGCAGCCTCGGCACCAAATGAAACAGCAGGGCGATGCCATCGGCCTCGCGCACGCCGTCGACCTGTACGTCGGACCAGCGCCCCGACGCAGCCAGACGCTCGATCGCCCCCCGGACGAGCGCGCGGTTGAGCGGCGCGCCGAGCGGCACGCCGAGGGCACGCTCGTCGACGCGCCCGGCGGCTTCTCCCACGACGTGCACGGCGACCACCTTGGAGCCAGCCCACTCGGCCGGGATCTCCGCGGACGCGCGCCGGCCTGAAAGCAGCGCGAACAGCGCGAACAGCGCGGCGAGCCAGCGCAGGTACACGCGCGCGGAGGCCCCGCGGTCGCGCGCGTGGGTACGTCGTGCGCGGCGCAGGCGCGCGCGGGCGCGGCGGGAGCACGGCAGCACGTCACGCGACTTCGTTCGCGGCTGCACGGGGCACCCTGCCACGGCTTCCCGTGTATCTCAGTCGAACTCCAGCCGCCAGCGCAGATCTACGCCTACGTTGCCGAACTGCGACGCGGTCGTCGTCTGCACGTTGTCGTAGCTCGCCTGCACGCTCGTCTGGTCGTTCAGGCGCCACTCCACGTTGGTTCGGAAGTTCGAGTCGGTGGTGAGGCCAGTGGTGGCCGATGCGCGCACACGGTCGGACAACCGCTTGCCGACGACGACCTGCGGCTCCGTGCGGTTGGTGCGCACGGAGTAGGCGCTGGTGACCGCGAAGTCGTCGATCACCGGCAGCGCGCGCTTCACCTCGCGGTCCACGCCGGCGAGCGTGGCGAGCGCCTCGAGCGCCGCGCCCTGCGTGAGGTTGCCCGACGAGAGTCGCTCCGCCTCGGCGCGCGTCAGACCGGCGGTCAGGAGCAGCACGATGTCCTCCTGCGCGAGCGCGGGTTCGCTGCTGGTCTCGAGCTTGAGGTTGTCGCTATCGCCGCTGGCGTGCAGCAAGATCGACCAGCGCGCGTTCGACACGTCGGCGGTGCGGCGGAACTCGGCGCGCGCGTGCAGGTCGATCTGCGGATGAATGCGGTGCTCGTCGGCGAAGCGCACCGTCCCCTGCTCTACGCGGAACTCGGTGCTGCGAAAGCGCAGGCTGCCCCGGTCCACAGCCAGCGCACCGAGCAGCCCGAGCCGCTGGTCGGTGCCCACGAGGCGGAACGGGCGTTCGCTGTCTTCCACGGAGAGCTCGGCGTTGAGCAGGTTGTTGCTGATGCGCAGCGGCCCCTCGTTCACCACGCGCAGGTCGAGCGCGAGGCGATCCCGAGCTGGATCGTAGTGCGCCTGCTCGGCGCGCTTGGCCTGCGAGAAGCCGGTCAGCCGCTCGGCGATGCCGAGCGAGAAAGGCCGCGTGTAGCGGGCGCGCGAGACGCGCACCGTGCCGCGCAGCTCGGGCAGCCGCAGGTTGGCGCCACCGGCCAATGTGCCCTCGAGGCCGAACGTGACCTGCGCGCCCGAAAACGGCTCGAGCGTCACGTCGCGTGCGTCGAGCGCGAGCTCGTAGCGGTCGAGCTGGCGCCCCGAGAGCGCCGCCGAACCGTGTGCGCGCAGCTCGCCGCCGCCGAACAGCGCGCGCAGCTCTTCGAGCAGGATCTCGCGCTCGCTGAAGGACAGACGCGCGTTCAGCTCGTGAAGGGGCTGCGGATACGCCGTCGTGAGCACGCTCGCGCCGCGCACGTCGGCGCGGCCGAACATCGCGGGCTCGCGAAACGCGCCGGTGAGCTTGACGTCGACCCCGAGCACGCCGCTCGCGCTGGTCACGCCGGGCACGAAGCGCGCGAGCACGCCGAGGTCGAGCGCGCCTTCGACCTCCGCGGCCAAGCCTTCGCTCAGCGAGGCGCCGCCGCGCAGCGCGA
>CAZYWR010000717.1:0-4189 GCA_964651185.1 uncultured Polyangiales bacterium | reverse complement strand
GATGCCGCTTCGACATGGACGTCTCCGTGTTTGGTCCGTGCGCCAGAAGATTTGAGCATCTCGGGCGCCGGCTACAAAGCAGCTGGACCATGCCCGAGGGAGCCGAGCTCGCCAACATCCTATTGAACTATTTTGCGATTGCCGATCGGCCCAACTCGCGCGATCCATGACGGCCTAAATACGACGCGCCCCACTCGTCGAGATAGTCCACCACGGCGGCATTCGTCGCGACGATGGTTGCCTCGATGGCGGTATCGCGCCTCATACCAACCTTAGATCAGACTTGGATCAAGTCTGGCAACTTTGTTCTGACCAGCTGTCTTAGGGGCGATCGGCGTGCGGGCGTACGGGGGCGTCGGCGTACATCGTGTCGATCTCTTTGGCCCACAGCTCTTCGATCTGACGGCGCCTGAGCTTCAAGGTCGGGGTGAGCTCGCCCGTCTCGATCCCGAACGGGCGTGGCAGGATCGTGTAGCGCTTGATCTGCTCGACCGTCGTCAGCTCGCGGTTCACCTCGGCGATGCGCTCCTCGATGCGCTGCCGCACAATGGCGTTGTCGGTCAGCGGTTCGCCGAGCCCGAGGCGGCGCGCGGCGCGCTCGTCGACCGTGATGAGAGCGCTCAAGAAGCGCCGGCGCTCGCCTACTACCATCACGTCGCGCACGAGCTCTTCGCGCTGGATCGCCGCCTCGACGCGCGCCGGGGCCACGTTCTTTCCGCCGGCCGTAACGATGATCTCGCGCTTGCGCCCGGTGACGGTAAGAAAGCCCTCCGCGTCGAGCTCCCCCAGATCACCGGTGTGGAGATAGCCGCCGGCGAGCGCGCGGTTCGTCGCCTCGTCATCGCGGTAATAGCCTACGAACACGTTCGGACCGGAGACCAAGATCTCGCCGTCCTCGGCGATCTTCAGCGAGGTGCCCGGCAGCTTCGGGCCGACCTTTCCGAGGCGCGTGCGGCTCGGCTGGTTGAGCGTGATCGGACCCGAGCTCTCGGACTGTCCGTAGAGCTCGAGCAGTTGCACACCCAACGAAGCGAAGAACGCCAGCGTGTCATGCCCGATCGGCGCGGCGCCGATCAGGCACAGGCGCGCGTTGGCGAGCCCGAGCGCGCGCTTGATTTTGGCGAGCACCAAGGACTCGGCCAACTCGTACTTCAATCCCAGCTCGAGCGGCGGCTCCTTGCCTTCGGCCCGGGCGCGCACCACGTCGCTCGCCAGCGCGCGCGCCCAAGCGAGCAGCCGCGCGCGCGCCCCGTGGGCCGCGCGGAGGCGGGCCTCCATCCCCTCCTGCAGCTTCTCCCAAATGCGCGGTACGCCGAACACCATGGTCGGTTGCACCTCGCGCAGGTTGCGCGGCGCGTCCCGCATCGACTCCGCGTAGTAGACCGAGCTGCCGGTCACGATCGGACCGTGCACCGTGAACATCTGCTCGGAGACATGGGAGAGCGGCAAGTAAGATAAGCTCGAGTCTTGCGGGCCGATCCGTAAGACGTCCCGCACCACCTCCGCGGTCCAGATCAGGTTGCGCTGCGAGAGCATCACTCCCTCCGGGATCCCCTCCGAGCCCGAGGTGTAGACGATGGTCGCGACGCTCTCGGGCGTGAGCGCGCCGGCGCGCGCGCGCACCGCCGCGGTCGGCACCGCGTTGCCGCGCTCGCGAAAGTTGTTCCAGGGTACGGCCAGCGCGTCGCTGATCGCCGGGGCCGCGCGCATCGTCACGACCTGACGCAAGTGTGGAAGCGCCGCGCTCGCTTGGCGCACGATCTGGAAGCGGGCCTCGGTATCCACGAGCGCGAAGCGCGCTTCGGCGTGGCCGAGGATGTACTTCACTTCGTGGGGCGAGCTCGTCGTGTAGATGCCCACGCCCCGGGCGCCCACCATCATCGCGGCCAACATGAAGATCGACCACTCGGGGCGGTTGAACCCGAACAGCGCGACGTTCTGCCCGGGCTCGAGGCCCGCGGCCATCAATGCCTTGGCGACGCGCTCGATTTCCGCGGCGTAGCTCGCCCAACTCGTCTCTTGCCAGCGACCCTCGCTCTTCACGAAGTAGGCCGGATCTTCGCCGTGCACCTGGGCGCGCTCGAGCAAGCGAAACGGGATTGTGTCGTTGGCCACGACCTCACCTCCAGCGGCGCGGCGCTCGCCCCTCGTCCCCTCGGCGGGCGCGGCCCCCAGCCGCTTCACTATGCACGGCGCGCTTGCCGACCGCTATGGGCGAGCTCGCAGCGCTGTACGGATTCGGCGCGGCCCGCGTCGCTTCGACCATTTTCCGGCGCGCGCATGCGGGCGCGGCGCGGCGAAGACGTGTAACCTTTGTGCGTGGGCCGCCACCGGGTCATCGAGCTCCGTCCCTATCTCGAGCGCAGCGGACAGCCTCGGCCGGAGCACGCCCGTGAAGTGCGCTGGCTCGGCCGCATCATCGAGGTGGTCACCGCCTGCCGCACCGGCGCGCGCTGGGAACGAGCCGCGGTGCCGTGCGATGACGCGAAGTGCACAGGCAGAGTGGGGGTGCGCCGGATCGGCGACGCGTGCGAGTGGTTTTGCGCGAGCTGCGCCGGGAGCGGCGCGGTGCTCGGCTGGCGCGACACGCAGTGGGACCTCACCGAGCTCGAGCGCGAAGACGAAGTCGACCGCAGCGACGCGCTGGTCTTCACGCGGCTCGACGAGCTCGACGCCGTCCGCCAGCGGCCGCTCAAGCCGGAGCTGCGCCTGCCGCTCGCGCTCGCGGCCGCCCACGCCGACTACGTGATCGTGTCGTTCTCGGAGCGCGAGCTGAGCGAGCTGCTCGAAGCGCTGGAAGAGCACGAGAGCGAGCGCATGGAGACGCTCGAAGGTCGCAAGAACGTGCGCCTCGTCGATCGCTTCAGCGCGCGCCTCGACGCGGCGCTGCTCGCGTGCGAAGCGCGCAAGGTCGAGCCCCCGACCGTGCACTGAGCGCGCGCTCATGCGGGCGGCCGGCGTGAGTTTCGCCCCACCACTTGGGCGGTGATCGCGCGTCCCGCCTCGATCTCGGCTGCGACCACGTGGTCGGCGCCGCGCGCGCGCAGGGCCGGGATTTCGCCTTGCGAGCGCGAAGCCGCCAGCGAGGATCGGGCCCGCCAGCGATGGCAGGCCGATGCGCGTGTCCACGAGCGAGACCGCGATCGCCGCGGCGAAGATGATGACGAGATCGTGAAGCAGGCGCAGCTCGTGCAACGCACGCGCTGAGTAGGATGCAACGGCCAGCCCCGATGGTGGGACGATCGACGCCCGTCAAGTTCGCGGGTGCCGCTCCGCGCGTCGGCGCCGGAAAGAGGGGAGCTCTCGAATCGGGAGCTCCCCTGGGCTTCAGTGCTCCGGAGCGCCCGCCACGATCCAGGCGCGGAACTTGTCCACGTCGGTTTGCGGCAGGAGGCCCGTCTTGGGCATGGCCGAGCCGCAGGTCTGGCGGTTCTCGAGCTTCATCATCAACAGGCTGTTCTCCGCATCGCCCGGCACCACGCGCACCGGGATCACGCTGGCGTCGGCTGCGCAAGTCGGATACTGGGCGCTCACGCCGACGAGCTGCTGATAGGCGATCTCTCGGGTGGAGAGGTCGAGCTTCTTGCCGGCGCCGTGGCAGCCGATGCAGCTCTGCGCGATGACGTCGTAGACGGTCGTGAACAACTCCTCGGCGGGAGGCGCGGCGTCGTCCGCTGCGCTCGCGTCGTCCGCGGATGCCGCGTCGCTGCCGGCGTCTGTATCAGCGCTGCCGGCGTCGACCTCGGGCGCCGGGCCGGCGTCCTGCTCGATGGGTGCGTCCGCGTCTTGCTCGACGGGTGCACCCGCGTCGCGTTCGGCGCTGCCCGCGTCCGCGGCGCTCGCGTCTTGCTCGACGGGTGCATCCGCGTCCGCGCTGGTCGAACCAGCGTCTTGTGCGGGCTCGCGCGAGGTGGCGGGGTCGTCTACGACCGCGCCCCCATCGTCATCATCCGCCGGATTCGGCGACGCCTCTTCGCAGGCACTCGCAACAGCGATCGAGAGCAACGCGAATAGACCGCGACTCGTCCAACGCAACATAGACATCCGTTTTTACTTCCCCCCCTCGGGCTCAAATCAAAGCACGCGAGTTCCTCGAAAAACGACGTAAGAAACGCGCGCGGTTCTGCGACAAGACCGTAAGCTAGCGGGCTTGCGGCGCGACGACGCGCGCGCGTGCAGCGCGCTCTAC
>CAZYWR010000716.1:0-3883 GCA_964651185.1 uncultured Polyangiales bacterium | reverse complement strand
GTCACCGCACCTCCGGCCGCATCGCCGGGAACAGCAGCACGTCGCGGATCGAGGGCTGATTGCACAGCGCCATCACCAGCCGGTCCACGCCGAGCCCGAAGCCCGCGGCGGGCGGCATCCCGTACGAGAGCGCGCGGATGTAATCGGCGTCGAAGTCCATGGCTTCTTCGTCGCCGCGCGCGCGGTTCTCGAGCTGGGCGCGAAAGCGCGCGGCCTGATCGTCGGGGTCGTTGAGCTCGCTGAAGGCGTTGGCCGACTCGCGGCCTTCGATGAACAGCTCGAAGCGATCGACGAAGGCGGGATCCTGATCGTTGCGGCGCGCGAGCGGCGATACCTCGGAGGGGTACTCGAGGATGAATACCGGAACCGAGCGCTGGCCATCGCACGTGCGGTAGAGCTTCGTCAGGTCGGGCTCGACCAGCTGCTCGTAGAGCGCGAACACGCGTTCGCCGTAGCTCGCGCACTTGTCGAGGGCCGCGCGCAGCTCGTTCGAGAGCGCGTCGCGCCGCTCTTTCAGGAGCGCCGCGAGCCGCGCCGGGTCGCCCATCACCTGGGCGTCGAGCGCGCCGTCGAACGGCGTGGGCGAGAGCTCGCCCTCGCCCGCGCGGCGCACGCGGTCCACGATCGCGTCGCGCATGCTGACACGCGCGAAGGGCCGCTCCAACGAGAAGCTCCGGCCTTCGGCGAGCTCCGGGAACTCCTCGCGCAGCGCGGCGTCCACTTCGCACAGCATCGCTTCGGTCAGCTCGATCAGGTCATCACAGGTCGCATAAGCCTGGTAGAACTCCAGGATCGTGAACTCCGGGTTGTGGCGCGCGCTCACGCCTTCGTTGCGAAACACGCGCCCGAGCTCGTACACGCGCTCGAGCCCGCCCACGAGCAGCCGCTTCAAGTACAGCTCGGGCGCGATACGCAAATAGAGGTCGAGGTCGAGGGCGTTGTGGTGCGTCGTGAACGGCTTGGCGGTGGCCCCGCCGCGCAGCGAATGGAGCAATGGCGTCTCCACCTCCAGAAAGCCGCGCGCATCGAGGAAGCCGCGCAACGCGCGCAAGATGAGCGATCGCGCGCGAAACACCCGCGCGATCTCGGGGGTCGCGAACAGATCGACATAGCGCTCGCGGTAGCGCTTCTCGACGTCGGTGAGGCCGTGCCACTTGTCGGGCGGAGGCAAGAGCGCCTTGCCCAGGTGTCGGTAGCGATCGGCGCGCACGGCGGCGGCGCCCGTGCCCGTGCGGATGAGCGGCCCTTCCACGCCTACGAAGTCGCTCAAATCGAGCGCCCCCAGCTGGGCCGCCTCGTTCGGGTCGAGGCGGTCTTTGCGCACCAGCGCCTGCAGGTCCCCGAGCGGCGTGCGCACGACCACGAACGGGCCGCGCTTGGCGATCACGCGCCCGAACAGCTGGTAGCGCGGCTCGCTCCCCGCCAGCTCGGCCTCACCCGGCAAGGCGGCGCGGCGCTGCTCGTCAGCAGCGATCGCGAATGCCTCGCGGCGCGACGCCTCGTCGGCCGCGAAGCCGTTGGGGAAGGCGCGCGTGCCGGCCTGCTCGAGCTTCTCGAACTTCGCGCGGCGCGCGCGGATCAGCTCCTCTTCCGATGCCACAGCTCTCTCCTCGTGCGCGAACGGCGCGGGCGGACCCGTCAGCTCGCTTGACCCCGCTCGGCCTCGGCCCGGCGGTTGGCCTTCATCAGCAGGAAGGCCTCGATGAACTCGTCGATCTCGCCGTCGAGCACGGCGTTGACCTGCGATACCTTGTGCTCGGTGCGCTCGTCTTTGACCAGCGTGTACGGCGCGAGCGTGTAGCTGCGGATCTGGGAGCCGAAGTCGATGTCGCTCTTGGTCGCGCCGCCGTAGGCCTTCTCGAACGCGGCCTCGCGCTCCTGCCGCGCCTTTTCGTAGAGGCGGCCGCGCAGCATCTTCATGGCGAGCGCGCGGTTCTTGTGCTGCGAGCGCTCCTGCTGGCAGGCCACGACGATGCCGGTCGGGATGTGCGTGAAGCGCACGGCCGACTCGGTCTTGTTCACGTGCTGGCCGCCGGCGCCGCTCGCGCGGTAGGTGTCGACCTTCAAGTCTTCGGGCTTGATCTCGATCTCGCCCACGTCCTCGTCGAGATCGGGCACCACGTACACCGCCGCGAACGACGTCTGCCGGCGGGCGTTGGCGTCGAACGGGCTGATGCGGATCAGGCGATGGACGCCGTTTTCCGAGCGCAAGAAGCCGTAAGCGTTAGGCCCGCGCACCGTGAAGCTCACCCCCTTGATGCCGGCCTCTTCGGCGGGCTGGTGATCGATGATCTCGGTCTTGTAACCTTTCTTCTCGCACCAGCGCAGATACATGCGCATGAGCATTTCGGCCCAGTCTTGCGCGTCGATCCCCCCCGCCCCCGGGTGGATGGACACGATCGCATCCGACTTGTCCTCGCCGCCCGAGAGCATGCGCATCAGCTCGAGCTGGCGCACACCTTCGCTCAGGGCGGGAAGCTGCTCGGCCAGCTCGTGCAAAAGCTTGTCGTCGCCCTCGGCGAGCTCGAGCAGCTCGGAGAGATCGCGCACGTCCTTGTTCAGCTTTTCGAAGCCCTCGACCGTGGCCTCGTAGCCGGCGCGCTCGCGCAAGAGCTTCTGGGCGCGCTCTTGGTCGTCCCAGAAACCGGGCGCCTGCGAGTCGTGGTTCAGGCTTTCAATGCGGTGCCGCAGCCCGTCGACGTCAAAGATACCTCCCCAGCACCGAGAGGCGCTGGACCAGGTCGGCGAGCGCGCTGCGCTGTTCGCTGATCGTGAGAGACATGATGGGGCTCTACCATTTCGCTCGCGCGCAGAGGCCGCGCGTTTCGACATCTATAACCGCTTACGAGAGCGCGAGCATACGCTCGATGGGCCGAAGTGCACCGAGCCTCAGCTCTTCGCTCATCTCGATCGTGGGCTTCAGGTCGCGCAGCGCGACGTAGAGCTTCTCGAGCGTGTTGAGGCGCATGTAGGGGCATTCGTTGCAAGCGCAGTTGCCGTTCGGCGGAGCCGGGATGAAGGTCTTGTCCGGACACGCCTTTTCCATCTGGTGCAGGATGCCGGGCTCGGTCGCGACGATGAACGCTCGCGAGGGCGACTCGCCGGCGTACTTGAGCAGCGCGCTCGTCGAGCCGACGAACGAGGCCATCTTCAGTAGCGGCGTTTCACACTCCGGGTGGGCGATGATCTCGGCTTCCGGGTGGCGCGTCTTGAGCTGGATCAGCTTGCGCTCGCTGAAGGTCTCGTGCACGAGACAGCTGCCCTGCCAGAGCACCAGCTCGCGGCCGGTCTTCTCCGCCACGTAGCGGCCGAGATTGCGATCGGGTCCAAACAGGATGCGCTGCTCGGGCGGCAGCGAGCGCACGATCTTCTCCGCGTTCGAAGAGGTGACGATCAGGTCGCTCGCGGCCTTCACTTCGGCCGAACAGTTGATGTAGCTCACCGTGATCGACCCGGGGTAGCGCGCCTGCCAGGCGCGAAACTTGTCAACCGGGCAACCCGCCGCGAGCGAGCAACCAGCGTCGAGGTCGGGGATCACGACGGTGCGCGTTGGATTCAAGATCTTCGCCGTCTCGGCCATGAAGTGCACGCCGCAAAACACGATCACGTCTGCGTCGGTGCGCTTGGCGGCCTGCGCGAGCTGCAGCGAATCGCCGATGAAGTCGGCCAGATCTTGGATCTCGCCCTCCTGGTAGTAGTGCGCCAGGATCACCGCGTTTTGCGCGCGCTTGAGCCGACGGATCTCCTCCTCGAGGTCGAGGTTGGGGTCGACGTGGGGCTGCTCCATAGACCATCTGGTGTAGCAGCTCTCGGCGGCTCGGCTGCTGCTCACGGGGCCTGGGCGCGCATCGGGGCGGGAGGGGCTGGCGCGCGCAGGCGGTGC
>CAZYWR010000715.1:0-3106 GCA_964651185.1 uncultured Polyangiales bacterium | reverse complement strand
CGAAGCGCGCCGCCCTGCGCGCGAGCGACACAACAGGGCCCTGGCGCTGCTCGCGCCGCTCTTCGTGCTCGGGTTCGGCCTAGGGTGCGGCGGGCGCGCGCCGGTGGTCCAGCGTACCGTGGGCGGCACTACGGTGCGCGGCGTGTTCGTGCCGCCTTCCTCGTACGAGGCGCACGTGCGCGGCGAGCTGCTCTTGGCGCAAGGGCGCGCGCGCGAGGCGGTGGCGCAGTTCGAGCTCGCGACCGCGGCGCCCGAAGAAGATCCTTACCTGCTGAGTCGGCTCGCTTACGCGCAGCTCGCCGCGGGCGATCGCGCGGCCGCCGAGCGCACGCTGCGGCACGCGACGGAGCTCGATCCCTGCGCCGAGGCGGTGTGGCTCACGCGCGGCGTGCTGGCCGAGGACCAACGCGACTTCGAGGGCGCGCGCGCCGCCTTCGTCCACGCCACGCGCTGCGCCCCGAGCTCGCCCGACGGTGAGCTCGCCCTCGCGCACCTCGTGGAGCGGGAGGGGCAAGACGCCGCCGCGCTCGACGTGCTCGTGCGCGCGGCTGCCCGGCCGAGCGCGCGCGCGGAGGAAGCGCTGCGGCGCTCGCTGCGCAGCGCGGACAACTTGAGCTTTGCGCACGCGGTGGCGGGGCTCGGCGTCGAACGCGCGCCCGACCAGGATGCGCTCGAGCGCGCCATCGCCGCCGCGCTCGAACGCGGCCTCCCGCGGCTCGCGCTGCGCTTGCGCGAGCAGCACACAGGGCGGCTCCCCGTACGGCTCGAGGCCGAAGTGCTAAGCGCGAACGGACGGCGCGGTGAGCTCGCGACACTTTTGGGCGCGGCCGACGCGGCAGAGCTGGGCGGACACGCGCCGGCGGCCGAGTTCGCGCTCGAGGCAGGCGCCTACGAGCGCGCGGAGCTCGAAGCGGCGAGCGCGCTGCAACACGATGCGTCGGAGGCGATGCACGCCGTGCGCGCACGCTCGCTCATGGCGCTCGGACGCACGCCCGAAGCGCTGCGTGAGATCGCTGCGCTCAGCCCGAGTGCGCCGGCCCGGCGCGCGCTCGCGCTCGAGCTGCTCGCCGCGGATGGCGCGCCGGCCCTCGCCCGCGAGCTCGAACGCGCGCCGCAAGCGATCGCGCGCTGAACGTCAGCAATCGCCGAGGCCGCGGATGCGCGCTCGAGCGCAGCGGCCATCTCGGAGAGCGTCAGTAATCGCCGAACAGGTCGCGGATGCGCGCGTCGAGCGCGACGGCGATCTTGTAGAGCGAGCTGATCGACGCGCTCGACTCCGCGCGCTCGATCTGCGAGAGCAGCGAAACCGAGAGGCCCGTGCGGCGCGCCATCTGCTTCAGCGTCAGGTTGCGATCCTTGCGCAGGTTGCGGATGGTCTCGCCGATCACGCGGTGCAGGTTCTCTTCGGGCGTGCGCAAGAGGCCCTTCTTGCGCATCACGCGGTCGACCACCACCCGGAACTCCTCCGGGTTGAAGGGCTTCTTCAGGTAGTCGACGGCGTCGAGCTTCATCGACTGCACGGCCGTCTCGAGCGACGGATAGCCGGTGAAGATCACCACGGCCACGTCGTTGTCGACCTTGCGGATACGCTCGAGCACCTGCAGGCCATCCATCTTGGGCATCATCAGGTCGAGCACGACCAGATGGTAGCCGCCGTTTTTGACCTCCTCCGGCGCTCCCGACGGGTCGTTCAAGGTCTTCACCTCGAACCCGTCCTTGCTCAGGAAGGTCTCCATGTAATCGCAGATCGCTCGATCGTCGTCGACCACGAGCACGCGAACGGGGGCCAACTGCTTCGACATGGAGGAAACCTCCGGATAGGCCAGGGAGACCCGCAGCGCGGGTCCCGCAGGGGGATGGTCGGGGCGAGAGGATTTGAACCTCCGACTTCACGGTCCCGAACCGTGCGCGCTACCAGGCTGCGCTACGCCCCGAATGGTTTGTTCAGGCGGGGCGGAATCTATATGTGCTCAACGTGGCTGTCAAGCTTCTCCCAGCGCACAACCTGGTACACATCCGGGCAGCTTTCGGTCGCGCTCAGCCAGGGCCCGATCCGAAACACGCCATCTCCGTCACACGCCACGGAAACTTGGCCCGTCGCCGCAGTCTGCCGCCGCCACCCGGCAACGCTCGTTTCGAGCGCGCGGGCCACCTCTTGGCCCTCGCTCCGGGTGCCAGAACACACCGCATAAACCAGGATTCCCCCAGGCCGAACCAGGGTCGCAGCGTGGGTCAAAATGCGCAGTTGGAGGGCGGCGAGCCGGGCCGGATCCGCGGGGGTGAGCCGGAGCAAGAGCTCCGGGCGCCGGCGCAAGGTGCCCAGACCGGTGCACGGCGCATCCACCAGCACGCGGTCGAAGCCGCGCGACAAATCCCCGGTCCCCACGGAAAGATCGATGGCCTCGGTGCGGACGCGAGCCGGCTCCTCGCCGAGTCGGGCGAGCTCGGCCCGAAGCTGGTCGAGCTTGCGGGCGTGGAGGTCGATCGCGGTCACCTGGCCGGTCGCACCCACCGCCTCGATCAGCTGAAGCGTCTTTCCGCCCCGGCCGGCGCAGGCGTCGAGTACCCGATCTCCGGGCTGAGCGCCGAGCAGCTTGCCCACCAACGCCGCCCCTTCGTCCTGCACGACGAAGCGCCCTTCGGCGTATCCGGGTAGCTTGCGCGGGTCGCCCGCCCCGAAGGCCAGAATGACGTCATGGGAGAGCTCGCTTCGACGGAGCTGCGCCGCAGGGACGGCCGCCTGCAACGCCGTCAGCACCGCATCGCGCTCGCCCGTCGCGCGCACGCGCAGCGAAAGCACGGGCGGTTTTTCGCCGAGCGCCAGGTACAGATCGGCGCGCGCTTGCCCGAGGCCGTCCACCAGGCTCTCCTCCACCCAACTCGGAACCTTCATGCGCATGCGCGCGCGGGGCCGACGGCCGGCTCCGGCTTGCCGGGGTGCGGGACCGCTTAGCTCGCCCTCCTGCGCATCTGCTTCGCGCTTGGGTGTTTCGACCTCCGGCGGGCGTACGTCGTGCGCGTCTGGCTTGCTTGCATTTTGCTCGCCCGCTTCACCTTCCGCGGCGCCCGCCGCAGATCCGGCCACGATCCGGCGCAGCACCGCATT
>CAZYWR010000714.1:0-3295 GCA_964651185.1 uncultured Polyangiales bacterium | reverse complement strand
TCGCGCCGCTGCCGCCTGTGCGTCCCCCGTCGGCGTCGGCCGCGCCGCCAGATCGCTTGTGCTCGTCGTCGCCGCAAGCTGCGGCCAAGCAAAGCACAGCCATCCAAAAACGTGTCGCTTTCAAGCGGGCCTCCGAATTTGATGGATTGCCGTCAGTCCCGGAATCCTTGGGACAAACGACGATCGAGCTTCAAAGTAGGCAAACCGTACGGCGTCCGGAGGAAAAGAGAACAACAATGTGGCGCAGCTCACTGCGGACACGTCGATCTGCTCGCCTGTCCACTTCCACTCGCGTACTCGCCCATCGAGGCGCTCCAGCGCACAGCGCTTCGGAGTGGAGTAAGGTTCGCCCATTTTGATGCCTTTGTCGCCCAAGTTTTACTCGCGCCTGCGCGCGCGCGCTTCGGACAAGCTTTGGGCGCGCGTGCGAGCTGGCGCTTCGCAAGCGAGCCGCTGTACGAAGGCCCCCGTGCGCCGCGCGCCCGATGAGCTCGCGCTCTTTCCGCCCGGCACCCAGCTCCACGAGGGGCCGCTGCGCTCCGGACTCACGTTGCGATGGTACGAACTCGGCCCCCGCGATCGGCCGGCCGTGCTGTTCGTCCATGGCTTTCCTGAGCTGGCCGTGAGCTGGACTTACCAATTCGCAGGGCTCGCCGATCGCTACCGGCTGATCGCGCCCGACCTGCGCGGCTACGGCGGCAGCGACGCGCCGCGCGCATTCTGGCAATACACGTTGCGCGCGGCCGCGACCGACCTGGTCGAGCTCCTGGCGCGCTGCGAGGTCGGCCGAGCGCACCTCGTGGGTCACGACATGGGGTCGGCGATCGCTTGGGAAGCCGCGCAACGCTTTCCGAAGTTGTTCCGTAGCCTGGCCATCCTCAACGGCCCTTGCCTGCCGCTCATGCTGCGCAACGCGCACCGTCAGGCCGGACCATCGTCCTACGTGTGGCGCATGCTCGTCCCGTTTTGGTTCGATGCGTTGGCGCGCCGCGATCCCGCCTTCATCCTGCGCGAAGCGTTTCATCGCGACGACGATCACCGGCGCGTGTTCACGCCCGAGCTCATCGACGTCTATGCACAGCATATCCATCGGCGCGGCGTCCCGGCGGTCAACTATTATCGCGCCTGCGCCTTCCTTCCGACCGTACGGCTGCGGCCGGTGTGCGTGCCCGTGCGGCTCATCTGGGGCGAGATCGATCCCTGGGTGCACGAGTTCTTTCGCCGGCCCGACACCTACGCGGCCTTCGTGCGCGAGATCGACCTGGTGCTCCTGCGGGGCAAAGGCCACTTCGTGCAGCAGCAGGCACCGGACTGCGTCAACCGCGCGCTGCGCGAACACTGGGAGCGCGTGGGAGCGCGCTGACGGCGAGACACCGGCTCACGCAGGCCGCGGACGCTCAGGATTGGCGAGCGGCCGACGCGCATCCGCGTCGCCCACGGTTTTCTTCACGACCTCGACCTCCACCGCGTGCTCGCTCGGCACGATCCGCGAGCCCCGATAGCGCGCGTAGACCTGCGTGAACTCGGCGCCCAAGAACAGGATCTGCGCGGCGTAGTAGACCCAGATCACGAGCGCGATGAGCGAACCGGCGGCGCCGTACGGTGACGCGACCGAGGCGCGGCCGAGGTACATGCCCAGGCCGAACTTGCCGATCGTGAACAGCACGGCCGTGACCATCGCCCCGATCCAGACGTCTCGCCAGCCCACCTCCACGTCCGGAACGACCTTGAAGATGAGCGCGAACAACAAGGTGACCACGCCGAGCGAGAACACGAAATTGAACACTTCCCAGAGCGCGGCGCCGCCCGGCAATGCGTGCGAGAACAGCTTGCCGAGCGCTGCCAACATCGCGCTCAACACGAGCGACACGAGCAGCAGGAACGCCACGCCCAGCACCATCGAGAACGACAAGAAGCGCTGGCGCAGGAACCCGCGGACGCCGAGCCCCGGCTTGGGCGCGACGTCCCAAATCGTATTGAGCGAGCTCTGGAGCTCTCCGAAGACGCCGGATGCGCCCGCCAGCAACACCACGATGCCGACCACCGAGCTCAGCGTTCCGGCCTGCGGCGACTTGGCGTGGGTGAGCACGGTTTGGATGCCCTCGCCCGCTTCGGGACCCACGACGGAGGCGAGCTCCGAGGCGATCTGGCCGCGCGCCGCGTCTTCTCCGAACACGAGGGCGGCCACGGAGACGGCCAAGACCAGCAGCGGCGCGATCGACAGCACCGTGTAGTAAGCGAGGGCGGCTGCCAGCCGGGTCGCGTTGTCGTCCGACCACTTCGAGGCGGTCTCTTTCACCACTTCCCAGAGCGTCTTCGGCTTGCTTCGGCCGGTCGAAAGGGGCGCCATGGACGAACGCGACTGCACGATCCGTTCCAGCCCAGCTGTCGCGCCCCGAGCTGGACGTGTCTAGAAGGTGATGAACCGAAAGCGCTAAGGCAGACTGGCGCCGCAGCCGAGACGCAGTCGATTCCCCCCTCGGTCCAAAGCGGGCGCTCGCGCCCGCGAGCCAATGACGTCGCGCCCAGGCGCGCGGCGAAACAAGTTGAGGAGCGCCTTGCCATGGAACCATCGATTCACGTACTCGTCTTCGACGGCCTCGCGGACTGGGAGCCGGCGCTGGCTTTGGCTGCGCTCGGCGACGCTGGGCTCGCCGTGCGGAGCGTCGGCTTCACGCACGATCTCGTGACCAGCGCGGCCGGATTGCGCGTGATGCCGGACCGATCCTGGGAGGAGCTCGAGCCCGCGCAAGTAAAGCTATTGGTGCTGCCGGGGGGCGATAGCTGGCAGCGCGGGGAATACCCCGCTCCGGCCTTCGAGCGCACGTTGCGCGCGCTGCTCGAGGCCAAAGTGCCGGTGGCCGCCATCTGCGGTGCGACCGTCGCGCTCGCGCGTGCGGGCGTGCTCGCGGGACGTGCCCACACCAGCAACGGCGCGCGCTGGCTCGCGTCGATCGTGCCGGACTACCCAGGACGCGAGCTCTACCGCGATGAGCTCGCCGTGCGCGACGGCGGGTTGATCACGGCGGCGGGCACGGCGCCGGTCGAGTTCGCGCGCGAAATCATCGACGAACTCGAGGCGATGCCGAAGGACAAGATCGCGCCTTGGTTCACGATGTTCAAGACGGGACGCCTGCCGGCCGGCGTCGACGCCGCGCAGCTGTTCGCGCAGTGAAGCGCGCTGCGGTGGCACCCGCGCGAGCGCGAACGAGCTCGCTTCGGCCGCTCCCGCAGCGCTGGTTTCCCGTGCGCCTGTGGTGCACTACGCTGCTCGCAGTCGTTGGCTGGGCCTTCG
>CAZYWR010000713.1:0-1871 GCA_964651185.1 uncultured Polyangiales bacterium | reverse complement strand
ATTGGAACGTGTTGAGCGATCCCGAAGGCCGCGCCGGGCCCGCGCGGCTCGGCGCGCAGTACCTACGCGCCAACGTAGAGCCTAGCGAGTGCTGCGTCGCCACGAGCGTGGGCACGAGCGCGCTCCGGCTCGGCGCGGACGAGTCGGGATTCCGCAATCTCTACTTGGCGGGCGCATGGACCAAGACGCCGATCAACGTGGAGTGCGTCGAAGCGGCCGTGATGAGCGGCATGCTCGCGGCCCGCGCGATCTGCGGCCTACCGCACCAGATGGCTGGAGAACATTGGCTCGTGCCGCTCGCGCTGGCCGAGCCGCCGTCGAGCGGACGCCAGGGCCTGCGGATGATCCCCGGCGACAAGGAGAAGGACGCTCGCCCCTCTCTCCCGCCCGGACCAGACGACGACGAACCGATCGCCGCGCAGTAACCCGTCTCACGGCGCGGACGAGGCGAGGACTATGCTGACGCGAGCGCGGGGGCGATCGGACGCTGCCATCGGGAACGCGAGTGCAGTTCCGCTTCCCCGAGTTAGACACCGCGTCGCTGCGCGCCAGCGCGTGAAGCGCCCGCCACGTCACGGGCTCGCAGCGGATGCGCGACGCGCAGCAGGCGTGCGACGGCGTCAGCGCCGAAGCGATCGCGGCGGCGCGCTCCGCTCGAAGCTCGGGACGAGGACCTGCGCGAAGCGCTCGGGGCGCTTCACGTCTTGCTTCGTCATGAAGCGCAGCGCCTGGTCGCGCAGCGAGGTGGCTTCGCGACTGCTCTCATCGAGCGCGCGCGAAGCGCGCAGGCGCAGCGCCGCGACGTGTCCTTCGAGCCCGAGCTGCTCGAGCATCGTGAGCGCCTGGCTGACGCGCGGCAGCATGGAGGCGTGCCCCGCGCGGCTCGCGCAGCTCGCGCGCACGATCGCCGCGAATGCCTTGCCGAGCGGGACGACCGCGTGCTCGAGCTTGTGCGCCAGCCGCTCGATGCGCTGGAGCTGGAGCTGCGCATCGGCCTGAGCGAAGCCGTCGCGTTCGATCACGGCCAACCGCACCTGGCACTCGATGTACCAGATGAGCACGCGATACGCGGGCATGACGAGCAACAACGAGCGCAGCATGGCGGCGCGGTTCGACTCGAGCAGCGCGAGCGCCCGCTCCGGCTCGCGCTGATACAGGCATACGTAGATGCGGCTCTGCAACGCCATCAACTGCTGAAAGTCGAAGCTCCGCCCGCGCCAGCTCTCCGCCCCGCGCTCGATCGTGGCGTGCGCCTGATCGGGTTGGTCCTGCGCCAAGAAGCGCGCCGAGGCCTGACTGACCAGCATGTTGGTGACGGCGTAACGATCCCCGCGCTCTTCCGCGGCGCGCAGGCAGCTCCCCACGCGCCGGGCGAGCTCGCGGTAGCGGCCGAGGAAAAAGAGCGCGTTGGTCTCGATCAACTCGAGCGTCACGAGCTCCCATGAGACCCGCTGGCAGTGCGTGGCGAGCTCGTGGTGCGCCGCGCGCGCCGAGCGCAAGGCCGCGCGGAACTCCGAGCTCGCCCACTCCGCCGCCGCGTAGTTGGCCTTGATGTAGCCGGCCATGAAGGGCGAGGCGGCGGGCCCCGCGGCCGCCTCCGCCTCTGCCATCAGCGCGCTGCCACGCGCGCGCTCGCCCGTGAAGCACAAATACACGCCCTCGGTGATGAGCCCGCGCGCGATGTGCTCGCGATCGCCCGAGTCGAGCGCCAGGAGCTGATAGGTGCTGCTGAAGCAATGGCCGACCACGGGGTCGACCGTGGAGAGCACGGTGGCCGTCGACGCGCACAACTCGAGCCGCGGGCGCTGGTGTGGCGTGTGCGGCCGCGCGCGCTGCGAGTAGCGCGCGCGGGGCTCGCGTGTAGGGGCGGG
>CAZYWR010000712.1:0-4483 GCA_964651185.1 uncultured Polyangiales bacterium | reverse complement strand
GAGCACAACTGGCGTCTCCGCTCCGTTGTACGTCACGGACTTCGCTGTAAGCGCATATCCCGCGTTCAGCGTAATGCTGTAGGTGCCCGGCAGAGACAGCGGCGATAGCTCGATCGGCGCACGCTGCGCGCAGCCGACCAGCGGTATGCAACTCTCGTCCGCGGCGCAGTCGCTGTCGTCCACGCAGGGCACGCAGTTGCCGAGGTAGTCGCACACCCCGCCCGTGCACTTGCTGTGCGCTTCTTGCGGCGGCCCATCGGCGCACATGCCGGTGCTGGGGTCGCACATGCTGCTCGCGCATTCGGCGGGTATGCAGTCGTTCGTGCTCTTGCACTGCACGCACTGGTCACCCGCACACAGCGGCGTGGGATCGCTGCACGGCTCCGCGGTGGGCCCCGTGCCGTCCGCGCCGCAGGTCAAGAGCATGTCACCTTCACACTTGCTCGTGTTCGGCACGCACTCGTTGCACTTGCCGGCTTTGTCGTCGCACAGCTCGGCATCGCAATCTTGCACGCGTTCGAAGCCCGAAAGGTCGGTCTTACACTGCCAGAGCCCGCCGTCTTCACACTTGAAGCCGCCCGCGGAGCACTTGGTGGGATCGCAGCTGTGGTTGACCTCGCTGCACAACGCCTTGGAGCCACAATCCACGCTGGGCTCGAACTCGCCAGACAGGCTGCACTCCTGGAGCACGGCCCCTTCGCAATGGAACTGTCCGGGATCGCATGTGCCGCATTTGCCGGCCGAGAGCCCAGCGCGACAGCGCAGCTCGCTCGCGCACTGTTGCTGAGACTCGACTTCGCCGGTCTGGTTGCATCGAATCATCGTGTTTCGATCGCAGACGGTCTCGCCCACGCGCCCCACGCATGCGGGTGCAGGCTGCACGGACATGGCTGCATCTGCAGGAGCGCTCGGCGGAGTCGTCGTTGCGACGCCCGTGTCGCTCCAGTCGCCTGCAGCATTGGTCATGCTGCTCCGCGCAGCCGCGTCGGCCCCCATCTGCCCCGGACCCGCGGTACCGGGCGAGGCGCTCGGTCCCGAATCGGCGTGTGACACGCTCGCATCGTAGGCGCCCGCCCAATTCACCCTATCATCGATCTGCGCTGGGTCGCTGCAGCTGACCGTAGTAAGACCTACCCAACAGCACGCCCAGACAAACCTGACGCTCCGCCAACTCATCGCGTCCTCCCTGACGTCCAACTCACCAGGCGGCCTATCAACCGCAGCAGACGCGGTCAACGTGAGGAGCGGTGTACTCACCCCGTGCGGCGGCAAGCTCACCCGACACTCTTCCCTGTCATCGTCCTCGACTATGAAGTGACCTGTCAGTCGACTGCGTTCCCGGCTCCCCAGGTCGATGGCAAGGTGCTCCATGGCTGTCCCTCGGGATTGCGGCCATGACTGGGTTGTGTGGCGATTTCTCACCGACCACGTCGGCACGAAGGACAGCCACTTCATCTCTTCTTAGTTGTGCACGTGCGCGGTCGACGCATGTCTTGCGGGGGGCGCGACGACGAGCACGTGCACGTGCGTGATCACCGCATGTCTTGCGGGGGCGCGACGACGAGCACGTGCACGACGACCACGCGCACGTGCACGACGACGAGCACGAGCACGAGCACGAGCACGACTACGACGACGAGCACGAGCACGACTACGACGACGAGTACGAGCACGTGCACGACTACGAGCACCGCACGACTACGACGACGAGCACGCGCACGACTACGCGCGAGGACGGCCTTTGGGTGGGGCGGCCAGAAGTGGTGGCAGGCCCGAGGCTGGCGGCGCGGGGGCTTGGCAGGCCGAACGCGAGGCGCTACTTGGAACTATCAGGATGAGCGCGCCGGATTCACGCACGAGACGTAACGCCGCGCGCATGCGCTCGCTCGGGGTCGCGGGTGGCGGGCTGCTTTTAGGAGCTGCGATCTGGCGCGCGGGCTGCGCGGGTGCGCCGGAACCGACGGCCGCGCGCGCGCCGCGCTTCGCCGCCATCCCGCGCATCGACGTGCACGTGCACGTGCCGCCCGAGCATGCGCGCGCGGCCGTACGCCTGTTTCGCGAGCACGGCGGCGTGTATATCGCGCTGAATGCCTCCGGCGGAGAGCCTGACGGCGAGCTGCAAGAGTCGATCGCGGCCGCGAAGCCCACGCACGGCGCCCTGCACCAGTACTGCAGCATCGATTTCTCGTTGGTGGAGCGCCCCGATTTCGCGGGCTACGCGCGCGCTGCGCTCGACACCTGTCAGAAAGCCGGCGCGGTCGGCCTCAAGATCTACAAAGCGCTCGGCCTCGGGATCCGCGTCGCGAGCGGCGCGCTCCTCGCCATCGACGACCCGCGGCTCGACGCGGCGTTCGAGCGCGCAGGCGAGCTGGGGCTACCCGTGCTCATTCATAGTGGCGATCCACAGGCTTTCTTTCGGCCGCCTACGCGCGACAACGAGCGCTACGCGGAGCTCTCCGCGCATCCCGGTTGGAGCTTTTACGGACCGCGCTCGGACGGTCACGGCGTATGGCCCAGCTGGCACGAAATCTTCGATCAATACGAGCGGCGCGTGGCGCGCCATCCCCACACGCGGTTTCTCGGTGCGCACTTCGGCAACGCGCCCGAAGAGCCGGAGACGGTCGCGCGCATGCTCGACACGTACCCCAACCTGTTCGTCGAGACGGGCGCGCGCATCCCCGAGATCGGCCGGCACCCGGCCGCGCGCATGCGCGAGCTGTTCATCCGCCACCGCGAGCGCATCCTCTTCGGCACCGATTTTCAGATTCGTCGCGACGGCTCGCTCGCGCTGGGCTCCGCCGGCAAGCGCCCCGATCCCGTGGAGCGCATCCCGTTCTTTTATCAGGCGCACTTTCGCTACTTCGAGACCGCCGATCGCGGCTTTGCCCATCCCACCCCGATCCAAGGCGACTGGACCATCGACGGCGTTCAGCTGCCGCAGCCGGTGCTCGAGGATCTGTACTTCCGCAACGCCATGCGCCTCTTTCACCTGCCGGCGCCGGGCGGAAGCTGAAGGGCCCCGGCCGCGCGCTCAGCGCGACAGCAGGTAGAGGTCCACGCGCCGGTTCATGCCGCGGCCTTCGTCGGTCGCGTTGCTGGCGCGCGGATAGTCGGCGCCGGCGGCTTCGAGCTCGATCGGTGCGTCAGCGCTCCCGTACGCGCGCAGCATGTTCGCGACGACCTCGGCGCGGCGCAGGGCGATACGGCGGTTCACGGTCGGATCGCCGGTGCTGTCGGTGTTGCCGACCAAAAGCGCGCGCCGGCCGCCGCGCAGGGCCGCGGCCAGAGCCCCGAGCTCGCTCCAGTCCTCCGCGACCGCGCTCGCGCTCCCGGGCTGGAAGTAGATGCGCAGTGGCGCGGGCTTGGCCGCCGGAGCCGCCGCTTCGTCGCGCAGCGCGCTCGCCTGCGCGCCCGCGGCCACGAAGCCGTGCCGCTCGAGCAAGCGCTGCCCCTCGGCAGAGCGCGCGAAGTCCGCGAACGCACGCGCGTCGCGCCCGCTATCGCTACGCAGATACAATTGCAACGACCTAGAGAGCGGATAGCTGCCGTCGCGGATCGACGCAGCGCTCGGGGCGATCGCCGGCGCACCCGGGTGCGGGCGCAGCGCCAGCGCGCGCACCGACGGCTGCACATGACCGAGGCTGACGTAGCCGATCGCGCCGACGTCGCCCGCCACGCGCGCGACGATCTCGCGCGACGTCTCCACCGCCTCGACGCCGGATCCGAACGCGGCCGCGCGCCGGACCAACACGCGCTCTTCGAAGGCATCGTGCGTACCCGAGTAGCTCGGGCGCCCCAGCGCGTGGAGAGGCGCGCCGGGACCCGAGAGCTCGTCCCACGCCGTGACCTGCTGCGCGAACACGCGTGCAAGCGCGTCGAGGTCGAGCTCTCGCAGCGGATTGTCCGGATGCACGATCACCGCGATGCCGTCGTAGCCGACCACGACCTCGCGCAGCGTCAGCCCGAGCTTGGTCGCCAACGCCAGCTCGTCGTCGCGCACCGGTCGCGACGCGGACGCCAGTTCGGCCGTGCCGTCGAACAGACTGGCGAAGCCGCTGCGGGTGCCGAGCGCCTCGACCGACATCTCGAGTCCCGGCTGCGTCTTGGCGAAGGCCTCCGCCCAGGCGGGGCCGAGCGCGCCGCCGATCGTGTCCGATCCTCGGAGCAGCAGCGTACGCGCGCTGGGTGCCGGCAAGAACGCGAGCGGATACGTGGTCCAAGCCTCGATCGGCTTCCCTCCTTGCACAGCCGGGCGAAAGCGTTGGCTGCGCGCCGTCTCGAGCGCCTGCTGCTCGAGCGCGGCGAGCGCGGGGCGCGAGGACGCCAGCTCGGCGTTGCGGACCTTCCCGTCCACGCCGACCAGCACGCGCAGCAGCACGGTCGGAACGATGTTGCCCACAGGCGCGCGCGCGCTCGGACCTTCGAGCCACTCCGGGCCGCGCTCGGCGTCGCCGGCGGCGTTCGGGTCGCGGGTCGCGGTGCT
>CAZYWR010000711.1:0-4380 GCA_964651185.1 uncultured Polyangiales bacterium | reverse complement strand
GTTTGGCGCCGGGGGCGGCCGCATCGCCGCGCTGGTGGCCGAGCAGCTCGGCTTTCAGCTCTGGGATCAAGAGCTGGTCGCGCACCTGGCGCGCAAGGCCGGGGCCGACCCTAGTCTCATGCGCGAGCTCGACGAGCGCCGGCGCGATCTGTTCGACGATGCGATCTCGACCGCGCTCTACGGCGTGTGGGTCTCGGGCAGCAAGTACCGTACGCTGCTCGCGCGCGTGATAGGCGAGCTGGCCGAGCGCGGAGGGGCCGTGATCGTGGGTCGCGGCGCAAACTTTCTGGTCGAGACGGAGCAGGCGCTGCGCGTGCGCGTGGTGTGTCCGTTCCGCGCGCGGGTAGAGCGCTACGCCCGTATGGGCCGCGTCGATTGGGCGCGCGCCGAACGGCTCGTGCGCAGCAAGGACCGCGAGCGGGAGCGCTTCGCGCGGCAGCTTTGCGCGGAGAGCGCGGCCGACCCGAGCCACTACGACTTGATCGTCAATACGGGCGACCTTACGGAAGAAGACGCGGCCCGCTTGATCGCCGCTGCCTATCACGCCCGCTTCTCCTCCACGTCCACGAGCCCGCGTACCGACTCGGTGGAGCCGAGCTTCCGGCTTTAGAGCGCAAGGCCGTTGACCCTAAACCGGTTGGGCGACGGCACCCGCCCCGCGACGTTGAGCCCGCGAAAGCGCTCTTCGTCGCCGACGCAATTGCGGCCGGGGAGACGCGCGAGGTTTGGCGATCCCGGGAGTCTTCCCCGGCCCCGGTCCCGGAGGATGATTCCTTCCGGCGCTGCGCCCGGCGCGACCTTGCCTCCGCACGTGCTCTCCGTCGCGCCCGCGCTCCACGTGAGCGTGCCGGCTCGATCAGAGCAGCCAGCGAAATGCGTATACGATGCGCTCGATCAGGCGGATGAACACGCTGCGCTTGAGCCACGTGACGAGCTCAATCTTCACGGACTGCGCGAGATCGGCCTCGACGCGCCGGCGCAGCGCGGCGTTGACCTCGCGGCTCAGCACCGCCACGTTCAGCTCGAGGTTGTTTTGGATCGAGCGCGCGTCGAAGTTGAAGCTGCCCACCGTGCACCAGTCGTCGTCGACGGCCGCAGTCTTCGAGTGCAGGACGCCGCCTGCCCATTCGTAGAGCTCCACGCCATCTCGCAGGAGCCGCGTGTACAGATGGCGGCTCGCCAGCTGCGCCAGCTTGACGTCGGTATCGCGCGGCATGAGCACGCGTACGCGCACGCTGCGCAGCACTGCGCGCGCCAGCGCCCGGCGCACACGTCCGGCCGGGATGAAGTAGCTGTTGGTGATCGTGATGTCGCCTGTCGAGCGGGCGATCGCGTTGATGTAGCCGTCGTAGATGTCGCGCCGCTCCGCGTGCAGATCGCTGGCCAGCACGGTCACTTCGGTGTTGCCCAGCGGGCGGTGCGGGAGCGCGAGCTTGGGCGGAGCGCCCGGGAAGGTGCGATAGAATAGCCGCCTCAGCTCGAGCGCGGCGCTGCCGCGGATCTCGATGCCATCGTCGTGAAAGCCGAGCCCGCCTTCGCTCTTGGGCGCCCAGGGATCGCCCAGGTTGAAGCCGCCCGTGATCGCGAGCGCGCCGTCGATCACGAGCAGCTTGCGATGATCGCGCAAGTTGATGCGCGCGAAGCTGAAGCGCGTGCGCCAGGGCGCGATCGGGTTGAACTCGTGCACCTCGACCCCCGCGTCGCGCATTTCATCGAACATCGCCGTGCCGGCCTCGAGGCTGCCGATCGCGTCGTAAGTGACGCGCACTGTCAGGCCGGCGCGGGCGCGCTCGATCAGCGCGGCCGCGAAGCGCCGGCCGGTGCGGTCCGAGCCGAACCAGTACATCTCGAGCAGCACCTCCAGGCGCGCCGCGGCGAGCGCCTGGAGCATGGCGGGCAGCGCTTCCGCGCCGTCGTGCAAGAGCCGCACCCGGTTATCCATCGAGCGCCCGCTGCGCCTGCGGGCTCGGCCCAGACGCAGACGCCAGAAGCGCGCGGCGCGCAGCACGCGCGCGCTCGCGGCTTTGGGATGCGGCGGCTTCGAGCTCATCGCCACGCGCTAATCGTAGGTGGAGAGGAGCGCACGGGTGACCAGCAGAAAGCCGTCTGCCGCGACGAACAGCAGGAGCTTGAACGGCAGCGCCAGGGCGCTCGGCGAGAGGCCCTGCACGCCGAGCGCGAGCAGGACGTGGCCCACCACCAAGTCGAGCACGAGAAACGGGAGATAGATGAAGAAGCCGAGCTCGAAGGCCTGCTTCAGCTCCGCCAGCGCGAAGCTCGGCCAGAGGACGGACAGGTCGTCGGCCGCGCGCGGTGCACCGCGCTCGCGCGAGAGCTCGACCAGCATGCGCGTCTCGGCCGGCCCCGCGTGTTTGGCCAAAAAGGCCCGAGCCGGCTCGCGCGCGGCTTCGAGCCAGCCCTCTACCGTCTCGCGGCGCCGCGCGTCGAGCGCTGCCACACGTGCTTCGACAGCCCCGGCGACCGGTCCCATCGCGAACACGCTGAGCGCGAGCGCCAGCGCGGTGACGATCGCGCTCGAGGGCACGTCGGGCGCGCCGAGCGCGTTGCGCAGCGCGGAAAACACGACCGCGATCTTCGCGAACGAGGTCAAGGTCATGAGCGCCAGCGGAACGAGCGCGAGCGCCACCAGCCCGAGCGCTGCCGAGAGCGAGCTCGCGCTCGCCATCCCGTTCATCCGCTTCCTCCCGCCTCGGGCACGCGCGGGGGCTCGCCGGGCGAGAGCTCCGCGATCAGCCGTGCCGGAGCCTGATCGCTCGTGGCGAGGAGCAGCCGGCGCTGCTCCACGCGCACGATCAGCAGGGCGTTGCGCATGTCGATCGCGAGCCGCTCTTCGATCTGAATGCGCTCGCCCCGCCGCAAGCCGAAGCGCCCGCCCTGCAGCGCGCGACGCGCCAACCACACCAGCAGGGCGACCAGAACGAGCGCGGCGAGCGCCTGCAATACGGCGAACATTTCGCCGAGCAAACTGCCGCTGGCGGCCTGGAGCAGGGCGCTCATCGGCGGCGCAGCATGGGAGCGCCGAGGTCGCTGTCAAGGGGACGTCGCGGTGCGGGAGCGATGGTGGGGCGATCGCGATCGCTGCTGTCCGGGCTGGCGCTGCGCGCGCGGGCGAACCGCCGCTGCAGAACGCGGGGCGCCGGCCCCGCTGCCGGTGTCCGAGGAAACCACGCGTTCGGGGCGGTGCCGAGCACGGCTCGAGGGGGCTCGCGAATGTCCTTTCAGAGGATCCAGCGCACGACCGCGCCGGTAGCGGCCACGATGAAGGCGGTCACGAGTGCGGGAAAGAACCCGTCTACCGCGAGACGTCGCGAGAGCGACGCGGCGATCATGATCACCAGCGCGGCCGCCACCCAGCGCGTCAGAAACCAGAGCAAGAAGCCGATGCCGAGGGTGCCGATGCCGAGCAGCACGAAGAGCGGGCCAGTCAGCACGGCTTGGAGCACCCCGAGCAGCGCGCCCGCCCAGACCGCGTCCACGAACGACGTGATGCGCACGCCATCGAGCACGTTGGCGGCCAGCCACAAGCCGAGTGTCGCCGTGAGCCAACTCAGCAGAATGCTCATGATCATGTTGGAACCTTGCCCATCGACGGCCCTCCGGCAACGCGGCTATAAGAACCCTATGTCTGCAACGGAAGTGGCCGTGGTCCAGATGACGTCGACCCCGGACGTCGAGCAGAACATGCGTGCCGCGGAGCGCTTGGTGCGGCGTGCTGCCGAAGCTGGCGCGGGGCTCGCGGTGTTGCCCGAGTCGTTCGCCTACCTCGGGCCTGAAAGCGGCCTGCGCGAGGTGGCCGAGGACCTGCCAGAAGGGGGGCCGCTTCTGGCGCGCTGCCAGGAATGGGCGCGGGAGCACGGGCTCGAGCTCCTTCTCGGCGGCTTTTGGGAGCGGCGCCCGAGCGATGGGCGGGTCCACAATACGTCGGTGCACCTGGGCGTCGACGGCAGCGTGAAGGCGCTCTACCGCAAGATCCATCTATTCGATGTCGACCTCGCGGACGGCACCTCGCTGCGCGAATCGGACAAAGTCGCGCCGGGAGAAGCGGTGGTGGTGAGCGACGCGCCGTTCGGGCGGCTCGGGCTCAGCATCTGCTACGACCTGCGCTTTCCAGAGCTGTACCGCAAGCTCGTCGAGCGCGGTGCCATCGCGCTCGCGGTCCCTGCGGCCTTTACCCTGCACACCGGCAAGGATCACTGGCACGTGCTGCTCCAAGCGCGCGCGATCGAGTCGCAGTGCTACGTGCTCGCCGCGGCGCAGTCGGGGCGCCACTTCGGCCAGCGCGTCTCGTACGGCCACGCGTTGATCATCGACCCGTGGGGCTGCGTGATCGCGCAATGCGGCGGCGAAGGCGAGGCCATC
>CAZYWR010000710.1:0-2328 GCA_964651185.1 uncultured Polyangiales bacterium | reverse complement strand
AGCGTAGTGTGCCCGGATGGACGGGATGGCGTCCAATTGTGCTGACGCACGAAGCACGCGTCCGAACGCGTCGGCGCCATCATACTATGGAACGCCAGCACGAAATGAACCGGGCGAACTCGCTCGCGTCCCTGGTGGTGGCCGGCTTGTGTCAGAACGTCCAAGGTGGGAACGCATGGAAGACGCCGATGCCGATGCCCATGCCGATGCTCGAGCGCGCGACCATTGTGGCCTTCTTTCTTGTTTGGCCGAGAAGTCCAGAAGACTCGATGGTCGCGTCACTGAGTAGACCCGAATACCCGTGCAATGATCCCGGCCATTCGAACACGGTATCGCAGCGAACGGCGGGCTCGGGCCTCGGGTGACGAGCATTGCTCCATGCCAGCACCGTATCTCTCAGCTCGCGATGCGTCAGGAACGCAAAGGTCTAGTAAGACGGATTCAACATGTTATTGCATGTCCCGCCAATCTTAGCGCACAGTCCGTACATGTCTTTTTTGAGGCCCGCGGCGGCCTTGGCCCTATCGTTAACCTTTCTCGCGTGCGGCGCTGACTCGGGAAGCACCGATCGCGGTGAGAGCAGCGTCACGACCGACGAGCAGGGCCATGACAGCCACGGTACCGATCGCGGTGGTACTGACGAGGAGCCCGGCTCGCAGGACGACGACGGCTCTTCTGCACACAGCGGCGATAAGGACGCTGGCCGCTCGACAACGAGCGGCGCGAAAGACGCAAGCGGTTCGTCAAGGCCTTTCGCGAAAGATGCGGGCGCGAGCAAGACCGAGTCGCGCGACAGCGGCTCGTCGGGCGCATCGCCGGCCGACGGGCCCACGCAGACGGAGGATACCGGTCAACCGTCCAGCGGCGACCAGGCGCAGAAAGATGGCGGCGACGGGCCCATGTCCCCGGACGTCACACCGACTGCGTCTGACGCAAGCAGCTCCACGAGCGGCTCCGGAACGGGCGCTCCCGATCCCTCTGGCCCTTGTGAAGACCTCCAGCTGTTTTGCTTCGATATTTTCGACATGTTTATTTTCAACCCGTCTGATTGCTTTACATGCAACAACGGTGATGGTTGCCAGGGCTGCGCGTTCCCGTTTGCGTACTGAGTACGCACGCGCGCCAGCGGGCTGCCGGGAGCGGCAACTCGGAAGCGTGATCGGCATCGTGGCGAGCTCGCGTCACGATGACCTTCGCTTTGCCCGAAAGCTCGTTACGTATGCAGCACGAGGCAGTGCCGACTGGAACACTGTGGACGACGCCGACACCATGACCTATGGTCCGGACACGGCCAGCTTATCGATGGGCCATACGGCGCCCTTCTTGCGTACTGGACCCGATGGTCATCGTTGCAAAGCGCGGTCCGCGAGACCGCCCATGGACCATGTGTGGAGCTTGCCCGCTGCCCCGGCTGCAAGGATCGTCCGGCCGCCGAGCGTTGGAACATCTCTGCGGTAGACCTGCTGAACCCGGTCGGACTAGGGTGGCCCCGCCGATTGCTCGGCGGGGCTCCCGCGGATCCGGACGTGCGGATTTCCCGCATCCGGCTCTTCAGGTCGATGGTTTCGCTGCGAGAGCGCTGTGCACGATCCGTGGGCTGGGCAGGGGGTGGCGGCTCCAGAGCGCCACGAAGCGGGTCCACGTCATCCGACGTTTGCCACCCCGTCGACTCAGCCAGTATCGCCATGTCCGGCGCACGGCCTCATGGACCGCGTTGAGCGCACGCATGTTTCCGGTGCTCCCAAAGTAGCTGTAATGCCCGCGCAGCTTCTGCATGAGAACCCGCTGTTGGTCCGGGATGTGGAGGTGGCGGTTGCTTCTGCACCACACAGACGCCGTCGCCGACGGCCACGCAACACTCGCTCCCGGTGGTCGGCTACACCTTCCGGGGCGGGGCTCGCACCCGCTGGGCAGCTATCCGAAGTTTCCGTCGTCGGTTACACGGCTCGACTCCTTTCACTTCAGCCAGGCTTTCCTGGCGCACCTAGGGCCTGTCCCTGATTTCTGATTTCTGGTCGTACGCGTGCCCGTGCCCGTGCCCGTACGCGGACCAGCACCGCGAGCGGGGTTGGCCCGCTACAGCGGCATGCTGCTCGATCATGAACGCCTGGACGTCTACCACGTATCGCTGGATTTCGTGGTTTTCGCGAACCAAATCATCGAAAGCCTGCCGCGAGGGCGCAGTCGTCTTGCGGACCAGCTGACCCGTGCCTCCATCTCGATCGTGTTGAACCTCGCCGAGGGCGCGGGCAAGCACTCGAAGGCCGACAAACGGCGGTACTATCTCACCGCCCGCGGGTCAGCCACCGAATCGGCAGCGTTGCTGGA
>CAZYWR010000709.1:0-2337 GCA_964651185.1 uncultured Polyangiales bacterium | reverse complement strand
GCGCCACCCACGCTCCGCTGCGACCCACCACGCGCGCGGTCCGGCTCGCGAAGCGCCTGCCGATCGGCACGATCGCTTCTGCTGCGTCGCCCGTCTGCGTGTGGTGCCGCAACGCCGCCACCGTCGTCTCCGTCGGACCGTACAGATTGTCGAGCGCCACATGACCGAGCGGACCCGCAAACCAGCGCGCGAGCGCGTCGCCTGCCAGGCCCTCGCCGCCCACCGTCACCTGGCGCAGCGCGGGGAATGACTCTGAGCCCAGGCGCTTCGTCCAAGCCTGCCAGTACGCTGTCGCGATGCGCGCGAACGTCAGCGCCTGCGCACGGAGCACGGATGTCAACGTATCCAGCGACCAAGCCTCGTCTCCCCGCATCACCACCCGCGCACCCACCGTCAGCGCGGGGAACAGCTCGTGCAGCGATACGTCGAAGTTGATCGTGGACGAGAACAGCACGCGGTCCGACGGCGTCAGACGGTAGGTCGACAGAAAGTCGTCCACGTGCGCGCTCAGCGCTCCGTGCGTGACCGCCACCCCCTTGGGACGTCCCGTCGAGCCAGACGTGTAGATCACGTACGCGAGCTGTTCAGGGTGCGGCGAACGCCACGTGCCGCGGCTCGGCAGGCCGGAGACTTCGTCCACGCGCACCGTCGAACGCGACGACAGCAGACTGGACAGGTGCCGCGAAGTCCGCTCGTCGCACACCACCACCTCGACCCCTTCCAGCATCTCCAAAAGCCGCGCTTCGGGGTACGTCGGATCGAGCGGCACGTACGCGCCCCCAGCCTTCCACACCCCGAAAAGACCGCTCACCAAACTCGCACCACGCGACACGCAAACACCGACGCGAGACTCCGGACCTACTCCTTGGCGCAAAAGCGCATGCCCGATCTGCGAAGACCAAGAATCCACTTCCCCGTACGTCGACGTCTCCCCTTCGCACCACAGCGCCACTGCATCCGGTGTCGACGCGCACTGCGCCGCCACACGCGTCACCAACGACCGATATCCGTGCGACGCGAGCACCTGCGGCTCCGCAGCCACCGCTCCGCTCACCGCACCGAGCTGCGTGTCGGCTTGCGCCACCGCCAGCTGCGCGAGCAGCTCCAGGTAGGAGCGGCCGATGCCCTCGGCGGCCGCGCGATCCACGCGCGCGCCGTCCCACTCCCACTCGAGCTCCAGCGCGGCCTCCGCGACGATCGTGAGCGTCAGCGGATAATGGGTGCGATCCGCCCGCGCGGACGACTCGATGCGCAGGCCTACGTCGCGCGAGCGCGCTTCGGCCGAGACCGGGAAGTTTTCGAACACGAACAGCGTGTCGAACAGCGACTCGCCCGCGGCACCCGCCCAGCGCTGCACGTCGGCGAGCGGCGTGTGCTCGAGGTTGCGGAGCTCGTCCGCGCGCCGCTGCAAGCCCTGCAACCAAGGACCTAGCGCGAGGCTCGGGGCGGCGTCGACCCACACGGGCAGCGTGTTGATGAACAGGCCGATCATCTCCAGCGCGCCCGGCAGCTCGGCCGGCCGACCGGACACGGTCACGCCGAATACCGCCTGCTCCGCGTTCGCGATGCGCGCGAGCGTGAGGCCCCAGGCCGCCTGCATCAGCGTGCTCAGCGTGACCTCCGCGCGGCGCGCCCGCTCGCTCAGCGCACGCGAGAGCGCGACGGGTACGACGTCGTAGCGGCGGTGGCTCCCGGGCTCGGGCGCACGCGCGCTGCCGAGCGCGGGCGAGAGCTGCGCGGGTTCGTGTACCCGCGCCAGGCGCTCGCGCCAGGACGGCTCGCTGCTCGGCTGCTCGCCGAGCCACGCCACGTACTCGCGAAACGCGATCGCCGGCGGCGGCAGCGCGCCGCCGCGATATGCCTCGATCACCTCGTCGACCAAGCGCGCGCTGCTCCAGCCGTCGGCGATGGCGTGGTGCATGGTCCACACGAGGTCGTGCTTGCCGTCCGGGCGCGCGAACACCGCGACGCGCGTCAGCGGCGCCTCGTCGAGCGCGAAGCCGCGCGCGAGGTCGTCGCGCAGGAAGGCCGCGAGCTGTCCCTCGTAGTCGCGCGCGCGGCGGAGATCGCGCGTGACGAAGGGCAGCTTCGCGTGGCGGCGCACCACCTGCAGCGCGGTGCCGCCGTGCCGCCAGGCGAAATGCGTACGCAAGATGTCGTGGCGCGCCACGACCTTCTCCCAGGCGCCGCGCAGCGCAGGCGCATCGAGCGCGCCAGCCAGCGTCAAGCGCAGCTGATACAGGTACAACCCTTCTTCTTCCTGCGGGCGCTCGTCAGCCTGCGCGAACAGACTGTGAAAGAGGAAGCCTTGCTGCAGCGGGGTCGCCGGGTAGATGT